>JBAVEE010000422.1:0-8325 GCA_049587575.1 Bradyrhizobium sp. | reverse complement strand
GATTATGCCGGCGCTGGTGCTCGCGGATCGCGATCCATACCCGCTCGGGAGTCGCAGGCATGTCGATGTGATCGATCTTGAATTCGCGCCACAGCCCCTCGATGATTGCGTTGACGACGGCCGGACATGAACCGATCGCACCGGCCTCGCCCGCGCCCTTGACGCCCAGCGGATTGGTCTTGCACGGGATATTGTGGGTCTCGAATACGAATGACGGACCGTCGGCTGCCCGCGGCAACGCATAGTCCATGAACGTTGCCGTGACGAGCTGGCCGTCCTTCGGGTCATAGACCGCCTGCTCCATCAAGGCCTGACCGATCCCCTGCATCGCGCCGCCGTGCACCTGGCCGGCAAGCAGCAGCGGGTTCAGCGTCACCCCGAAATCGTCGACGATGACGTAGTTGATGATTTTGACGATGCCGGTGGCGGGATCGATTTCGACCTCGGCAAGGTGGGTGCCGTTCGGATAGGTGCCGTCGGCGGCGGTAAAGGTCGCGCTCGCGTTCAACTTCGCCGGATCGACGCCCGGGCGTTTTGCCAAATCAGCAAAACTGATCGACCGGTCGGTGCCCGCAACCCGTATCGTCCCCTCCGATATCTCGAGGTCGCCGGCGCTGGTTTCGAGAGCTTCGGCAGCGATCTCGCGCAGGTTCTTGCCGAGTTCGCGGGTCGCGCGCTGGACGCTGACGCCGCCGGTCGGAATCGACGCCGAGCCCCCGGTGCCGAGACCGCTGGCGATCATGTCGGTGTCGCCCTGGAAGATGTGGACGCGCTCGGGCGGCAGCCCGAACTGCTCGGCGACGAGCTGCGCGTAAGCCGTCTGGTGGCCCTGCCCGCTCGACTGGGTGCCGATCAGAATCGAAACGTCGCCGCTCTGATCGAGCCGCACATTGGCGGTCTCCTCGCCCATCGTGCCGCAAACCTCGACATAGGTCGAAAGCCCGATGCCGCGCACGAGGCCCTGCTTCTTCGCGGCCCTGGCGCGCTTTGGAAATTCCTTCCAGTTGGCGATCTCCATCGCCCGCTTCATATGCGCGGCGAAGTCGCCGGAATCGTAGACCTTGCCGGTCGCTGTCTTGTACGGCATCGCCCGCGGCGCGATGAAGTTCCTGCGCCGGATCGCATCCGGCGTCAGCCCCAGCTTGCGCGCGGCCGCGTCGACCAGCCGCTCCAGCACATAAGCGGCCTCGGGGCGTCCGGCGCCCCGATAGGCGTCGACCGGCACGGAGTTGGTGAACACCGTGCGGACGCGGCAATGGAACGCCTGGATGTCGTAAAGTCCGGGCAGCATGCCGGCGCCGCCATGCGGAATGTAAGGCCCGAAGGTCGACAGATACGCGCCCATGTCGCCGATCAGATCGACGTCCATGCCGAGGAACCTGCCGTCGGCGGCAAGCGCCATCCGCGCCGTGGTGGCGTTGTCGCGCCCTTGCGCGTCGCCGATGAAATGATCGGCGCGATCGGCGGTCCATTTCACGGTCTTGCGCAGCTTGCGCGCCGCGACCGCGGCCAGCGCGTATTCGCGATAGGGAAACAGTTTGGTGCCGAACCCGCCGCCGACATCCGGACAGATCACGCGCATCTTTTCCGGCGGAATCTTCAGCACCATGCCGCCGATGATTTCGCGCAGGCGATGGCTGCCCTGGCTGCCGATGGTCAGCGTCAGATGATCGCGCTTGGCATCGTATTCGCAAACCACCGCGCGCGTTTCCATGAAATTGGTGACGACGCGCGGATTGACGATCGATATTTCGGCCACCGCATCGGCTTTCGCGAACGCCGCCTCGGTCGCCTTCCTGTCGCCGAGCGACACATCGAACAGCACGTTGCCGGGATGCTGGGCCCAGACCTGCGGCGCGTCCTGCCTGACCGCATGGAGGACGCCGACCACCGCCGGCAGCGGCGTCCAGTCGACTTCGATCGCCTCGATCGCATCGCGCGCCCGATCGACGGTGTCCGCGACGACGAATGCAACGGCGTCGCCGACATGGCGCACCTCATCCCGTGGCAGGATCGGATAGGGCGGCCCGGTAAAGGGATCGACTTCGAGATTGAACAGGCACGGCAGGTCGCCGAGATCCCCGACATCCTCCGCCGTGAGGATGAGCGCGACCCCGGGCAGGCCGCGGGCGCGGGCGGCGTTGATGGTGAACTTCGCATGCGCATGCGGCGAGCGCAGCACCAATGCATGCAGCGCCGCCGGCGGAGCGAAATCGTCGGTGTAGCGGCCCTTGCCGCGAATCAGCGCGTCGTCTTCCTTGCGAAGCACGCTTTGACCGACGCCGAATTTGATGGGAGCCATCGTATCTCCAACTGCAGTCGTTATTGCGGGCTATATTGGCGCGGTTCGCCGGGAAGCGCAAACGGCTTTAGCTGCGCAGCAGCGACGTCAGCCAGCCCCTGCCGAACAGCAGCAGGACCGATCCTGCATAAACCAGCGTCCCGACCACGATCAGCAACAGGAAGGCGGCCTCGTCGCGCAGCGCGTTCAGCGCAGAAAAATGCGAAACCGCGAACCTTGCGGTCAGCCAGAGTGCAGCGCCCAACACGGCCCCGCAGCCGGCAAACTTCGCCAGCGACCGCATCAATGCGCGATCGATATCAAGATAGCCGGCGCGCGCCGCAAATCCGATCACCAACAGCAAATTGATCCAGGCGCCAACCGCGGTCGCAAACGCGAGACCGACCTGCGCGAGAGACCCGACCAGCGCAATCTTCAGTCCGACATTGACGGCCACGCCGGTCAGCGCCGCTTTCACCGGCGTCGCGGTATCCTTGCGGGCATAGAAGGTGGCGACCGCGCTGCGGATCAGGACAAACGGAATCAATCCGACCGCATAGGCCGCAAGTGTTGCGGCCGCGGCAGCGGCGTCACCCTTTGAGAACGCGCCGCGCGCAAACATCGCCCGCATGATGACGTCCGGAACCGTCAGGAACGCGGTGACGAACGGCACCGAGAGCAACAGCGTGAAATCGAAGGCCCGCCGCTGCGCGGCAAGTGCGCCGGCGTGATCCTCCGCCGTCAGCCGCCGCGACATTTCCGGCAGCAACACCGTGCCGACCGCAATGCCGATCACGCCGATCGGCAGCTGATTGAGCCGGTCGGCATAATACAGCGCCGACAGCGCGCCGGCGGGCAGAAAAGTCGCGATGATGGTGTCGGCAAACAACGCGAGCTGCGTGCCCATCGAACCGACGGTTGCAGGCCCGAGCGCGCGAAAGAAGGCGCGGATGTCGTCATCGAGCTTGGGCCTGGCGAACCGCGGCAAGCCGCCATGGCTGGCAAGATCGCCGGCAAGCAGGAAATATTGCAGAAAGCCGGAGATCAAGACGCCCCACGCCGCGGCATGGCCCGGCGTCGGAAACCACACCGCCAGCGCCAGCGTGGCCATCATCGAGATGTTGAGAAAGATCGACGCCGCCGCCGCACTGGCGAAGCGATGCATCACGTTGAGCATGCCGCCATACAGCGTCACCAGCGTGATCAGCAGCAGATAGGGAAAGGTGATCCGCGTCAGTTCGATCGCCAGCCGCCGCTGCTCGGCATCGTCCGTGAAGCCCGGCGCCAGAAGGCTCATCGCCTGCGGCATGAACAGCCACGCGAGGGCGAGCAGAACCAGCTGCGAGAAAAACAGCAGCGTGAAGATGCGGTCGGCGAACAGGCTGGCCGATTTTTCGCCGCGTTCGCCCTGGACGTGGGCATAGGCCGGCACGAACGCCGCGTTGAAGGCGCCTTCGGCGAAGATCGCGCGAAAATGGTTCGGCAGGCGCAGCGCCACGAAGAACGCATCCGCCACCGGCCCGGCGCCGAGGATCGCCGCGAGCATGATGTCGCGGGCAAATCCGGTCAGCCGCGAAAGGAGCGTATAGCCGCCGACGGTGAAGATACGACCGAGCATGCGCCGCTTCTAGCGCATGCAGCGGTACTTCAAAACGGCCAAATCAGGTTGAAAAGACGCCACGCACAGCCTTGATGACCCGCTCCTGCGTCGGCTCGTCGAGATAGGCGTGCATCGGCAGGCTGATGACATCGCGGGACAGCCGTTCGCTGGCCGGCAGGCCGCCATCGGCAACCGGAAAATCCCGATAGGCGGTCTGCTGATGCATCGATTTCGGGTAGTAGATCGCGGTCGGAATGCCCTGGGCTCTCAGCGCCAGGGCGAATTCGTTGCGGTCGGTGCCCGCCGGCAGCCGGATGGTGTATTGCGCCCAGACCGAACTGGCCCCGCTGGCGAGACCCGGGACGGTCACGACATTGCCGAGCCCCTGCGCGTAACGCTCGGCGACCCTGTTGCGCGCCGCGATCTCGTCTTCGAAGATCTTCAGTTTTTCGATCAGCACCGCCGCCTGAATGGTGTCGAGCCGCCCGGTCAGACCGAGACGAACATTGTCGTATTTGTCCGAGCCCTGGCCATGAACCCGGACGCTGCGCAGCGTTTCGGCGAATTCGGCGTCGTCGGTGAAAATCGCCCCGCCGTCGCCAAAGCAGCCGAGCGGCTTTGCCGGGAAGAAACTGGTCGCCGTGATCAGGCCGAGGCCGCCGAGACGGCGGCCCTTGTAGCTTGCGCCGAACGCCTGCGCCGCGTCATCGAGCACGAACATGCCCTCGGCCTCCGCGACCGCCCGGATGGCGTCATGGTCGGCGCTTTGCCCGAACAGATCGACGGGGATCACCCCTTTCGGCTTGAGACCGAGCCTTTTGGCGGTCGCGATCCCGCGCTTGAGCGAAGCCACGTCCATGTTGAAGGTCGATTCAACGACATCGACGAACACCGGCGTCGCACCGGTCAGCGCCACGGCCTCGCCGGTCGCACAGAATGTAAACGATGGACACAGAACCGCATCGCCGCGGCCGACGCCCTTCGCCATCAGCACCATCAGCAGCGCATCCGTGCCGCTGGCGCAGCTCACCACATGCTTTGCCCCGCTGAAGGCCGCGAGCGCGGCCTCGAGCTCCGTCACTTCCGGACCGTTGATGAACTGGCAATGGGCGAGCACGCGGGAAACCGCCTCATCGACCGAGCGGCCGAGCCGGCGGCGCTGCGCGGCGATGTCGATGAAGGGAACGGGATCTGGGCGCAGGTGCTGGTTCATGGAGCCTTGCGGTGATTGAGAGCGGGACATTGGCGTGGGCTGCGGCCTAGCCAACGACCCGCCGCGGTCCGTTGCGGGCGGAAGAGGCCGCGGCGGGCTTGGCGGGAGCTTCAAGGCAACGGATCGCGATTTCGAGGCTGGCGACGCCTTCGTCACCGGTCACCGCGGGAATGCCGCCGGAGCGCACGGCATCGACGAACGCGATCAACTCGGCGCGCAACGGCTCGTCATGGCCGACCGGCAGATGGCGCATCGAATAGCTGCCGTCCGGCTTGAAGCCGAAGCATTCGGTGACCTGGCGGGTGAGAAGATCGCCCATGATGTATTTGCCGCGCGTGGCGACGATGACGTTGCGCGCCTTGAACGGCGTCAGCCAGTTGGTGTTGATATGGGCGAGCACGCCGGAGGCGGTGCGAAACTGCAGCAGCGCGATATCCTCGCGCTCGGCCACGGCGCTGGAGAGCTGCGGCTGAACCTCCACAATGTCCGACTCGGTGAACCAGCGGATCAGGTCGATATCGTGCACGGCCAGATCAATGACCACGCCGACGTTCGACATGCGCGGCGGAAACGGTCCGACGCGCGTGATCGCGATCGACAGAATGTCTTCGCTCGATATCGCCTGCTTGATGGCGGCGACGGCGGGATTGAACCGTTCGACATGACCCACCATCAACGTCACGCCGGCACGGCGGGCGGCAGCGACGATTTCCTGCCCCTCCTCCACCGAGGACGCGATCGGCTTTTCGACAAGGATGTGAACGTTGCGCGCGATGCAGGCGAGCGCGATCTCGTGGTGGAGATGCGTCGGCGCTGCGATGGTCACGGCATCGACGCCTTCCGCGAGCAGGTCATCGAGGCTTGCAAAGGCGCGGCAGCCCGCAAGCTCGGTGGCGCGCACCCGATGCTCCGGCAGGGGATCGACGATCCCGATTAGCGTGGCATCGGGCAAGCCGGCCAGCACGCGGGCATGGTTGCTGCCCATGATCCCGGCACCGATCACGCCCACGCGCAGCGCGCGCTTTGCCTCGGCCTTCTGACCAGACACGGCCCCCTTGGAAACCATACAGTTCAACCCCGATATCCTGGAAGCGCCCGAAAAACCCCCCGCGCCGTGGGTTCTCTAGCACGTCGTCACAGGTGTGGCGAATGATTGGCGAATGAACCCAAACACGTTTTGATTCAAAGAATTACACGCTCAGCGCCAGCCGGAAATATCGATTCCCGTGAAATTACGGCGTGGCGGGACAAACGAATCCGACTGGCCGCTCCGGATGATTCACGAGCGCTGGTAATCATCCTCGATGCGGATGATGTCGTCCTCGCCGAGATAGCTCCCGGTCTGGACCTCGATCAGTTCCAGCAGGATCTTGCCCGGATTTTCCAGCCGGTGAACGGCGCCGATCGGGATATAGATCGATTCGTTCTCGTGCACGATCTTGACGGCTTCGTTGACCGTCACCCGCGCGGTGCCGCGCACCACGATCCAGTGCTCGGAGCGATGGTGATGCTTCTGCAGCGAGAGCCGGCCGCCGGGCTTCACGACGATACGCTTGACCTGGTGACGGTCTCCCATGTCGACCGATTGATACGACCCCCAGGGGCGATGCACCTTGAGGTGATCCTCCGTCACCTGCGGCGCAACCGTCTTCAGTTTAGCCACCAGCCGCTTCAGTCCGTTGGCATCCTTTTGACGCGACACCAGCACGGCGTCCTGCGTCGCCACCACGACCAGATCGTCGACGCCTTCCAGCGCCACCAGCGCCTTGTCGGTCGAAACGTTGCAGTTGCGGGAATCCTCGAACACCGCCATGCCCTGCGCGGCGTTGCCCTGGCTGTCCTTGTCCGACAGCTCCCACACCGCGTGCCAGGAGCCGACATCGGACCATCCGCACGCAACCGGCACGACCGCGGCGCGCGAGGTCTTTTCCATCACGGCGTAGTCGATCGAGATCGCCTTCGCCGATCCGAATGAACCCGCGTCAAGAGTCACGAATCCGAGATCGCGTCCCGCCTTGGCGACGGCATCGCAAACGGCTTGCACGCCTTCGGCATCGAAGTTGCGGTATTCATCGAGCAGAACGGCGGCACGAAACATGAAGTTGCCGCTGTTCCAGAGATAACCGGCCTTGATATATTCGGCGGCCGTTGCCGGATCCGGTTTTTCGACGAATTTCCTGACCGCCTGGACTTTGCCGGACACCACTTCGCCCGGACTGATATAGCCATATTCGGTGGCGGCGCGTTCCGGCTGCACGCCGAACGTGACGATGCGTCCCGCATCCGCCGCGACAAGCCCCTCCCGGCAGGCCGCGATAAAGGAAGCGGTGTCGCGAACGACGTGGTCGGCGGCGAGCGCCAGCACCACCGCATCATCGTCACGTGCTTGTGCGAACGCTGCGCCGGCGGCAATCGCAGGTCCGGAATCCCGCCGCATCGGCTCCAGCAGGACGTCGGCCTCGATCCCGATCTCGGCCAGTTGCTCCAGCACCATAAAGCGATATGCGGTATTGGTAATGACGACGGGGCGCTCAAACAGCGTCGGGTCCGACACCCGCAGGATCGTATCCTGAAATGTCGAACGCGTGCCGAACAAGGGCAGGAACTGTTTCGGACGGACCTCGCGCGAGGCCGGCCACAACCGCGTCCCGGCGCCGCCGCACATGATCAGTGGAATAATTCTTCCGTCCATCAGCGCCTCACACGTTGCATTCGGCGGCGATACCACGCGAAAAAACCGCGCCTACCGCCTTCAATCGGGTCCCAAGCCCGAAGCCGAAATCGGGCATCAAATCTCCGGCATCGGCGAAGGTCTATGAGTTCTCCGGGCTGTAACGGCAACATATCCGTTACCGCCGCGCGACCCAACCCGCTTTCCGGGCGCGCCACCCCGTGCGTCAGCTCTTCCGGTTGATGATCGCCGACACCGCAGACCCGCGCGGGCGCCGCCTGTCCATCATCCCGGTGGACCTGAATTTGGCAACGCCGCGCCGGATGCCTCTTTAGCCGCCCTGATGCGAGGACCGCAATACCCAGTTAGCGGCTATTGCCAGATCGGCCTTTAAACCATACCAAGGCGCCGAAGTTCGGCGCGCGGCGTCGAATTGCGCTGTTTTATGACGTCCTCCAGACTTGGCGAGCGCGGGCGAAATGCGCCGGATTCTGCTTTCAGCATTAAAAATATTGGTCTCGGCGGCGCTGCTTTATCTGGCGCTCCGCAAGGCGAATTTT
>JBAVEE010000421.1:0-2650 GCA_049587575.1 Bradyrhizobium sp. | reverse complement strand
GAGATCCCGACGCCCAGTTTACGGAAGATCGGCAGAATTTCGGTCTGGAAATGCGTCTTGGCGACGAAGGCGTCTTCGGTCACCTCGATCATGAAGCGCCGGGGAAACCCGGTCGCCTCCAGCGCCTGCGCAAACGAGCGCATGAACTCCGGGTTGCCGGCCTGCCTGGCTGCGACGTTGATGCTGATGCAGGTGTCCGGACCAAATGTCTCGTTGATGAGATCGATCGATTTGACGATCTCCGCCAGCACGAGGTGGGTAAGCTCGTCGATCAGTCCCAATTCGACGGCGAGGTTGATGAAGGTGCCGGGAGCCTGAATCACTCCCTCGTCGTCGCGCAGGCGCACCAGCGCCTCGATGCCCCTGATATCCCGGGTCCGGATGTCGACTTTCGCCTGAAAGGCACAGCAGAAGCGCTTTTCCAGAATGGCGAGCCGCAGCGACTGCTCGACTTTCATCCGCGCGAGCGCCTCGCGTTCCATGCCGGCGTCGAAGAACGCGGCGGCGCCCTTGCCGTCGTTCTTGACCCGATACATCGCAATGTCGGCGTTCTGTCGCAGCGCGTCATAGCTGCGTCCATGATCGGGGAAAAAGCTCACCCCGATCGAAGTCGAGGTGAATATTTCCGATCCGTCGATGAAGAACGGAGCCTTCAGCCGCTGCAGCGTGGCCTGGATATATTCCGCCACCTCCCCCTCGCTCTGGATCGGATTGAGCAGCAGCATGAACTCATCGCCACTGATCCGCGACAACATGTCGGACTCGCGCAGATCGAGCCCGAGCCGCTTTGCGACCTCTACCAGAAGCGCATCCCCGATCGCATGGCCGTAATAGTCGTTGATGTGCTTGAAATTATCGATGTCGAGAAAGGCGAGTGCGAACCTGCCGCGCAGCTCGTCGCGCTGTATCAGGCTGTTGGCACGATGTTCGATCACGCGCCGCATCGGTAGATCGGTCAACTCGTCAAAGTAAGCCGATCGGAACAGATGGTCCTCGACGGCCTTTTGCTCGCTGATGTCGGCAGAGCTCGAAAGCAACAGATTGCGGTCGGCGATCCGAACCGGCCGATGGGCGGTGAGAAAAACCTGCTTGCCCTGGCGGCCGGTGACGCATTCTTCCGCGACGAGGGCACGCCCGGTACGGAGCAGTTCAAGGCCGACTTCGCGACGATCGCTCAATTGCTTCGAGATCAGCGCAAGCGGCTGTCCTGCAGTCACCCCCAGTTGCGCTGCCGCGGCGTCGTTGACCAGCAGGAAGCGGCCCTGCTCGTCCTGAACCGTGACGCCGGCCGGCAGCATTCTGAAGACGTCCCTCAGAAGGCTCAATTCGCTTTCAGCGGCAAATTCACCTTCGCCGGGTGTCGCGGCGGGCTCCAGGTCATGTGGCGTGAGGCTTTGCATGGCCGCCGAAACTGTCAAAGTCTGTTGTAGTTTTGGTTAAGTTGAACCCGGAAAGTCCACACTCGCCGCGGGCAAGCGCGTTTTGGAGCGGGCCCGCCTTGATCGTCATTAACAGAGCGTCAACCGGTTCGGTCTGCGCCTGCCCGAACCGCCGCAGGCTCGATCGCGCGACGGAGCTTAGCTCTGGGGTATGCGGCATTGCATCGTGCAATGAACGCCGGTCTTCAAAAACGAGATCTCGGTCCTGCCATCGAAGGGTTTCAGCGCCGATTTCAGCAATTTGCTGCCAAAGCCGGCTTCTCCGACGGTTGCCACCGCAGGCCCTTCGGTCTCATCCCAGACGATATTGAGGCGATCGTCGGTCACCGACCACGACACCTGCAACAGCCCGCGCGCGGCGGAAAACGCGCCGTATTTCCCGGCGTTGGTGGCAAGTTCGTGAAATATCAACGCCAGGCTCACCGCCAGCTTGGCGGGCAGAAACAGCCGCTCGCCGTTCAAGTTAAACCGGACATGTCCGTAAGGTCCGAGTTCGGAGAGCAGGAGATCCCTGATATCGCAACCACGGCCGTCCACTTTGGCGATCAGATCATCGGTCGCCGACAGCGCCCGCATCCGCTGATCGATGCTGGCCCAGACTTGCGGCTGGTCCTGCAGCACCTGGTGAAGCACGGCGTGAATCGTCGATACCTTGTTTTTCAGCCGGTGCTGAAGTTCATCGACCACGAGCTTGCGATATGCTTCCTCCCGGATCAGGGACTTCGAAATTTCCCGCTGTTTCGAGGCGACCGACCGATAGTGCTCGACGCCCCAGATCGTGAGGCCGCACACGATCGTGTAGATTGCCAACAGCACCAGTCTTGCAAAAATCGGTCGGGGCGTCGCCGAAATTCAGGGACACGCCGAATATTCCGCCCATGACGGCGGTGGCGATCCCGATCCGGTAACCGCCAAACGCGGTGGCAAAGAATACGGCTGGGAAATACGGAGTGAAGTAAACGTCCGGCCGGATCATCGAAAGACACCACCGTGCCGCGGTCGACGCGGCAAGGCAGGATACCGCAAAGCCGAGGCCAAATAGCGGAGACGGCCGCGAGGTTCCTTGCCAGCCCCGCCGGAACTCGTCGATCAATTTCATCATGGTCACATCAGCCGATCCGCGAATCCAGAACAAGGCCAAGCATAGCGGAAATGGCCGGCCTGAAGCTGCAAAAGGCGCAACACCGTTTGACATCTCGGCGCCAGAGCAC
>JBAVEE010000420.1:0-5094 GCA_049587575.1 Bradyrhizobium sp. | reverse complement strand
GCGCAATCGTTCCCATGTCCTGCCTCCGAATCAGAGACCACATGGACTCACGGCAAGCGCCTCGCTGGAAGCCATCCCTCGATCACGTTTGATTCAACTCAATTGTCGGATGCTCTAGAGGCAATCGCCATTGGGAAGAGCGTTAGCGACGAGGTAATCCAATCGTGGTTAGGTGAAGTTGGATTGCTTCGCTTCGCTCGCAATGACGAGTCTACACCCCGCCCATCTTGCAGACGATCTTCCATTCCTCCGCCGTCACCGGCTGCACCGACAGCCGCGAATATTTCACCAGCGCCATGTCGGCGAGCTTCTTGTCGGCCTTGATCGCCGCCATCGTCACCGGGGTCTTCAGCGGCGTGATCGCCTTGATGTCGACGCAGACGAATTTTCCGGTCTTGTCGGTGGGATCGGGATAGGCCTCCTTGACGATCTCAGCGATGCCGACGATCTCCTTGCCCTCGTTGGAGTGATAGAAGAAGGCGCGGTCGCCCTTCTTCATCTTCACGAGGTTTTGCCGGGCGGTGAAATTGCGAACGCCGGTCCAGGCTTCGCCCTTCGCGCCCCTGGCGACCTGCTGATCCCACGACCAGGTGGAAGGCTCGGATTTCATCAGCCAGTACGCCATATTTATCCCTCCGCCTTGAACGGCCGCGTCAGCAAACTCTCGATCGCATCGTCGATGGTCACGGCGCCGCGCAGGATATCCGCGACCGCGTTCGAAACCGGCATGTCGACGCCCTCGGCGGCCGCCAGCTCCATCAGCACCGGCGCGGTGAATTCGCCTTCGGCCAGTTTGTCGTGCGGCCGCGCCTCGCCGCGTCCGAGCGCGAGACCGAGCGCGAAATTGCGCGATTGCGGGCTTGAACAGGTCAGGATCAGGTCGCCGAGACCCGACAGCCCCGCCATGGTTTCGCCGCGCGCGCCGCAGGCCCGGCCAAGCCGTACCAATTCGGAAAAGCCGCGCGTGGTCAGCGCGGCCAGCGCGGACGCGCCGAATTTCTTGCCGGCGACAATTCCCGCCGCGATCGCCAGCACGTTTTTCGCGGCCCCGCCGATCTCGACGCCGCGGACGTCGGCGGTGTGGTAGGGCCGGAAGGTCGCGGATCCCAGCGCCTGCACCAGGCGGCTTGCGAGTTCGGCATCGCTGGCCGCGAGCGTCACCGCGGTCGGCAGGCCGCGCGCCACGTCCTCGGCGAAACTCGGCCCCGACAGGATTGCCGGCCGTGCATCGGGCGCGGCTTCCGCGATCACCTCGGTCATGAATTTGTGGGTGCCGCGCTCGATGCCCTTGGCGCAGGCGACCAGCGGCGTTCCGCCGGCGAGATGCGGCGCCAGCGCGATAACCGCGGCGCGCAAATTCTGCGCCGGCGTTGCGATCAGGATCAACTCGGCCTGCGCGGCGCGCCCGATATCGTCCGTCACCCCGACGTTCGCGTCGAGTTTTGCTCCGGGCAATTTCGGATTGCTGCGCGTCGCGGCGATCTCGGCCGCGACAGCCGGACTGCGGGCGCAGAGCACGACCTCACGTCCGGCGCGCGCGGCAACACCGGCGAGCGCGGTCCCCCACGCGCCGGCGCCGATTACGGCTACTCGGTTGAATATCGTCATTGTCACGCTGCCTATGCTCCCTCGCCCCGCGCTTGCGGGGAGAGGGTTTGGGTGAGGGGCCTGCTTCCGCTAGCAACGAGTGTGCGGAAAGTCCCCCTCATCCGGATTTTTCGCTGCGCGTAAAATCCGACCTCTCCCCGCAAGCGGGGCGAGGTAGGGAAGCTGCTCCGGCACGCTCTCCTGTGCATGCCTCTAAAACCCTGCACGTGTATTGGCAAAGCCCGCCGGCGCCGTGGCGTTTTCATCGAGCAGCCAGCGCGCCCGCGGGGCTGCCTCCATCGTGTCGGTCAATCCGAGCGCGAGCCGCTCCGCGCCCGCCCAGGCGATCATCGCGCCATTATCGGTGCACAGCGCCGGCGGCGGAATGATCAGGGTGGTCTGCGCCTTCGCGGCGACATCCTGCAACGCGCCGCGAATCGCCTGGTTGGCGGCGACGCCGCCGGCGGCGACCAGCGCGCGGGGCGGGCCGAACTGTTCGTGAAACAGCCGCAATCCGACGCTCAACCGATCCGCGGTCGATTCCAGCACCGCCGCCTGAAAGCTGGCGCAGAGGTCGCGGATGTCCTGCGGCTCCAGCGGCGTCAGCCTGGAGGCCTCGTTGCGCACCGCGGTCTTCAGCCCCGACAGCGAGAAGTTGGCATCCGCGCGCCCGAGCATCGGCCGCGGAAAGGCAAATCGCCTGGCGTCGCCCCCGGCAGCGGCGCGCTCGACCTCCGGTCCGCCCGGATAGGGCAGCCCGAGCATCTTCGCCACCTTGTCGAAGGCCTCCCCCATGGCGTCATCGACGGTGGTGCCGAGGCGCACATATTTCCCGACCCCGATCACGGCGACGATCTGGGTGTGGCCGCCGGAGGCGAGAAACAGGCAGTACGGAAAAGCCAAGGCGCACGTCAGCCGCGGCGTCAGCGCATGGGCCTCGAGATGGTTCACGGCGATCAGCGGCGTATTGTGCACCATCGCGATCGCTTTCGCCGTCGTCAGCCCCACGATCACCCCGCCGATCAGGCCGGGGCCGGCGGCGGCGGCGACGCCCGAGAGCTGGGCAAAGCCGACGCCTGCTTCCTTCATCGCGCTGTCAACGATCCCGTCGAGCAGGTCGACATGGGCGCGGGCCGCGATCTCCGGCACCACGCCGCCGAAGCGGGCATGCTCCTCGGTCTGCGACCGCACGATATTGGACAGGATACGCCCGGCGCCGTCGCTCTTGCGCTCGACCACGGCCGCTGCGGTTTCATCGCAGGTGGTTTCTATCCCCAGCACCAACATTGGCGTGTCGTTACCCAATCTGAGCTCTTGTGCTTTCGAGCAAACCGGCGTTTCCCTTAACCCGGTAGCATTGCGAGGTCGCAAAGTGCAATCGTCCGTCGCCGGGGAATACCGGGCTTTCAGAGTCTGACGCATGGCCATTCTCGTCACACGCCCGCATCCGGACGATGAGACCACCGCCGCCGGGCTGCGCGCGCGGGGCTTTGAGGTGTTGCTGGCGCCGATGCTGCGGTTTGAACCCGCGGCCTTCCACGACGATGCCGATGCGCCCTACGGCGCAGTCATCGTCACCAGCGCCAATGCGCTGCGCGGCATCGAATCCCAGCTCAAGGCCAGCCCATTGCTCAAGCTGCCGCTGTTCGCGGTCGGAGAGCACACCGCCGCCGCCGCCCGCGGCATCGGATTCGAGCAGGTGATCCCGGCCGGGGGCGACGCCGCGAGCCTGCGCGAGCTGGTGACGGCCGGCATCAAGGCCAAGGCGCTGAAGAAAGCGAGCCCGCTGCTTTATCTCGCGGGGGCCGATCTCGCCCGCGATCTGGCCGGCGAACTCGGCGAACGCGGGTTCACCGTGGTCACGCAGACGACCTACCGGATGGTTCCATTGTCCATCCTGCCTCATGAGGTGCGCGACGCTTTCGCCGCCAACCGGATCGAGGCCGTGCTGCACTACTCGCGGCGCAGCGCGCGCGCGTTCCTGGACTCGGTTCGCGCCGCCGGCGTCGAAATTTCGGCGCTTTCGGTCCCGCAATGTTGCATTTCCGCGGGCGTCGCCTCGGTCATCCGCGATGCCGGGGCGACCCAGGTGATGACGGCGGCGGCGCCGGATGAAAATGCCGTGTTCGCGTTGCTGGACCGTGCGTTGCGCCCCTGATTGGCGTAAGAGAACGGGCCGATTCCGGTGGATTTCGGCCGAAGCCAACGAGGAAGCGCCGTGATGGACGAAGACAGGCCCGAAGACACCTCTCCGCCGCCGGATTCGGGCCGGGCCAAGCGCGCCCCGCCGACCATCGATCTCCAAGCGTCGGAGGTCTCGGGCGAAACCCAGGGGGCCGGTGCCGAAACCAACGCCGACGCCCAGCCCGAGCAATCCTCCGAGCAATCCTCTGCGCGATCCTTTCCCTGGCCGTCGGCGATTTCCGCGATGCTCACCGCCGCCGTCACCAGTGCGGTCACGGCGTTGTTGGTGGTCGCGGTCGCCTGGGTGGTGGGATGGCCGGGTGAGACGGCTCCGCCGCCGACGTCTCCGCAGACCAACGCGAGCGCCATCGACACGCTCACGTCCCGCCTCGACGATATCGAAGCGAGGTCAGCCAGGTCTCCGGCCGAAACGCCCGACCCGGCCCTGGCCGCGCGACTCGAAACGCTCGAAAAATCCCTTGCGTCGCTGCGCGCCGAGATCGCCGGCGCCCGCGCGCAATCGGATAAGCTGGCGGCCGAACTCAATGCGGTGAAATCGGCGCCGCGCCAGGCCGCCGCGCCGCAGGATGTTGCCGCGATCAACGAGCGCCTCGGCCAGATCGAGCGCGCTACCCGCGCCGCGAGCGCCGAGATCGCGAAGGCCGACAACAAGCCCGCCGACGATACCGCGCTTCGGCGCGTGGTCGCGGCGTCGATGCTCGACGTTTCGGTTCGGCAGGGCGAGCCTTTCGCCGCCGTCCTGGCCGCGGCGAAATCGCTCGCGCCGGATCCGGATGCGCTGAAACCGCTGGACGATTTCGCGGCCGCGGGCGTGCCGGGCGCGGCCAGTCTCAGCCGCGAGCTCCTGACGCTGGTGCCGAAATTGTCGCCGCCGGCGCCGGAGAATGCCACCACCGGCACCGGCATCGTCGATCGCCTGCAGGCGGGTGCAGCAAAGCTGGTTCGTATCGAGCGAACCGACGCCGTCGGCAACGACCGCGGCGCGGTCATCGCGCGGGTCATGGCAGCGGCCCTGCGCGACGATTACAGCGGCGCGCGGCGTGAGTTGAATACCCTGCCGCCCGGCGATCGCGCGCCGGCTCAGGCGTGGCTCGACAAGGCCAACGCGCGCGACGCGGCGCTTTCCGCATCGCGTCATTTCGCGGCCGAGGCCATGGCGGCATTCGCCAAACCTGCGCAATAGGATTTCGATGTACCGGATCATTCTGTTTCTGGGTTTGATCGCGCTGGCAGCCGCCGGCGCGGCATGGGTGGCCGACCAAAGCGGCGACGTCGTGCTGTCATGGGACGGCTGGCGCGTTC
>JBAVEE010000419.1:0-2115 GCA_049587575.1 Bradyrhizobium sp. | reverse complement strand
AAATTCGGGTGGGGCAGGGCGCGGTCTTTGCCGCAACTCCGAGTCTCGACGGGGAGACAGCCCCTCTCCCCGCAAGGGCGGGGCGAGGGAGAAGACCTACCACCTTAGTTCCCGCGTCAGCGCCCGTGGCGGATGGCCGAACAACTCCTTGACCAAGGCGGGGTCGAGCTGATCGATGCCTTCGAAGTCCTCGGCGTGGATGCCCCGGGTCACGAACAGGCAATCGATCCCGAAGCCGTGGGCGCCGGCCAGATCCGTCCGCACGGAATCCCCGATCGCCAGAACGCGGCCGAGCGGTACCGTTTGGCCGCGGCGCTCGGCGGCAAGCGCGATCGCGCGCTCATAGATCGGCCGGTGCGGCTTGCCGTAGAAGATCACGTCACCGCCAAGCTCGAGATAGAGTTCGGCGATGGCGCCCGCGCAATAGATCAGCCGGTCGCCGCGTTCGACGACGATGTCGGGGTTGGCGCAGACCAGCGTCAGCTTCCGCTCACGCGCCTGCAGCATCATCGCGCGATAATTTTCAGCCGACTCGGTTTCATCGTCGAACAGGCCGGTGCAGACGATGTAGTCGGCCTGCTCCAGCGGCGCGAGCACCGCATCAAGTCCGCGATAGATCGAATTGTCGCGCTCCGGGCCGAGCCAGAACATTTTCTGGCCGGGGTGGTCGGCGACGAAGTGCCGGGTCAGGTCGCCCGAACTGACGATGGCGTCATAGGTCTCGTCCGCGACGCCAAGCTTGCGCAATTGCCGCTGCACCGAATCCGCCGGCCGCGGCGCATTGGTGATGAGGATCACGGTGCCGCCTTGCCCACGAAAGCTGCGAAGGGCTTCACAGGCTTCGGGGAATGCGACGAGACCGTTATGAACCACGCCCCAGATATCGCTGAGCAGGACATCGACGCCGCCGACAAGATCGCGCAGTCTCTCGGCAAACGTCAGCGTCGTCATGGCGCGGCCTGAAGGTCAGCCGGGACCGGCGGCGCGGCGCGCCAGCGCGGCGTTACCGCTTGCCGCCCGCGGGGGGTCGATGGCCGGGCGATCCGCGGAAGCCGGTTTGCCGGGGCCGTGGGATGGGCCGTTGGATGAGCCACTAGATGAGCCACTAGATTCCTGCGCCTTGTTCGGGGACGCCCCGCCGGTAGCAGATGCCCCCTCGGGCCGCAACGGCCGGGGCGGTGCAAACAGAAAGCCCTGTCCGAACCGCACGTCGTAATCGAGCAGATCGACGACGGCACGCTCCCCTTCAATCCGTTCGGCGATCAGGTCGATGCCGAAACGGCCGAGCAGGTCCGAAAGGTCCGATGGGTGAATGTCCGATGTCGAGGACTGCCGCGGATCGAGCAGCAGCACGGCGGGCACCTTGATGAAGCGAACCCCGCGGTCGGCCAACTCGCGCGGCTCGATCCTGAGGTCGGTGACGTGATCGATCGAGAAACGATAGCCGCGCTGCGCCAGAGCCGCGAGATGCTCGCTCTCCGCGGGGCCGAGATTGCGAAAGGTCGCCTGCTTGAACTCGATCACGAATGACGGCGCCAGCGCGCGATTGGCTTCGAGGAAATCCAGGCATTGCGCGAAGGTGACCGGATTGCCGAGCGTCGCCGCGGCCATATTGCAGAAGATCCCGACTTCCTTGTTGCGAACCATCAGCCGGCGCAGCACCTGCACGCTGCGCAGCATCACCATGTGATCGATCCGCCCGATCAGCCCGGCAGCTTCCGCGATGCCGATGAAATCGTCGGCCGTAACGATCTGATCATTCTCGTCGCGCAGCCGCGTCACCGCTTCGTAGAAACGCACCTTGCGTTGCGGCAGGCTGACCATTGGCTGCAGATAGATGTCCAGTCGGTTTTCCTCGACCGCGGCTTTCACAGCCGTCAGGACTTGCGCCTCGCTGCGGGCGGCAGCGGGCTTCACGGTGGTGACGACGGAAGGCGCGGCGACAACGGAAGGCGCCGCCGCGGCGGCCACCACGCTGGGGCCCTCGGCGGGGAACGGCAGCTCCTTCTGCGATTGGTTCTCCGGCCTGCTCGCGGCAGGGAGCAGCACGCCCGCGGACAGGATGTCGTCATGGCTTGCGACCGAGACGGCGAGCTGCTTGACCAGCACGCCGAG
>JBAVEE010000418.1:0-1734 GCA_049587575.1 Bradyrhizobium sp. | reverse complement strand
CGCTACCGCCGCGCCATCGGAAATCCATCGATCTGCGCCGGCTGAACTTACGCAGTGCCGCAAAGGCGCCCGCAGACCTACGGGCTGACCGAGGCGGCCACAAAATTGCGCTGCTCCGTCTTGTCGGAAGATTGCGGGTTCCCTACGTGAAAAGAAGACATACGCCCTCGATGCGGCCGGACCGGTCGCCTGGAGTCTCATGCTCGCCGGCCGCTGATGTATGCCTCTGGTAAGGGAGGTTTACGATGTCGGATTTTTCGGTCTTCACGCCTCGGGCATGGGGAAGACGGGCTCGGCATGCTGCTTGGCATGCGCGACCAATTCCGTCGGAAGCAAAGCCCGGCCGGCGGGCTTTCGATCGAACTCACACTTCTTTCAGGAGTGAAGATCATGCATACCTATGAAAAACCGCAGGGAAGCCGTCGCCGAGGTCCGAACTACGCCGGCTTGATCGCCCTGACATGCCTGTTCGTGTCGATGTTCGCGACCTGGGCGGTGATGAGAACAAACCTTGTGGTAACGGCCTCGCCGACCGTGACGCTGGCTCAGAGCGGCAAAGCGCAATAGCCGACGGGCCGGCGCGTTAGCGCGTCACCGCCGCTCCGTCGCAAAGCCATAGAGCAGCGCCAGCCGGTCGAGACATTCGCGAAACCTCTTCGCAAAATAGTCGATCCAGCGCTGGCCGCGCAGCCCGCGGCGTTGGCCGATCTGCTCCATGGTCAGCCCAAGAATCAAAACCTCATGCACCAGCGCCGAACCATCGGCGCCGAGTTCGCGCTCGGCGCGGTTGAGCCGCAGCACCGCCTTGCGCTGGCGTTCGGTGATCGGCTCCCGCGCCCGTCCGCCATCGACATATTCCCGCGTCGGATCGACGGCCTGCGGGCCGCGCTCGGCCTTCTCCCAATCGTCCTGAAACGCCCGGCCGCCCTGGTATTGCGCCTCGTCGATCTGGCCGCGGCTGTGCGCCTGCCCAGCGGATCGTTGCGGATCGAGCGCAGCGTGACGATCTTTTCTCCCGGCTCCAGCGCCAGCGGATCGTCTACTTCAACGGCGGCCACTTCCGCATTGCCCGGCAGATCCTGCGACCTGCGGTCATGAACCTTTGCCGATTTGTGCGCCTTGTTGCGTCTGGCCCATGCCATGATGACCTCCTTGCAAGCGTGGATGTTCGAAATACGAAAGTGGTTCGCCCGTTACGTCGTCCGTTTCGCGACATAGGCCGCAAGCTCCGGGCCAACGGCGATGGCAGGTTTTTCCGTCGCCTCTCCTGCCAGCGGCGTCGAGGCTGCCGCGCAACGCGTCCCGACCTGAGGAAGATTCCGATATGCGTGTGGGTGTGAGTGGTCGGCGCCGGCTTGAGCCACGGCCGACGATGGCGAAGCAATTGCCGGGCGCGGGACCTGCCTTGAACGCGAGGCATTTTCCAGCTTGATGCGCGCCAGCGCCGAACCGAGGCCGCCCTTCTGCCCGGCGATGGCGCGCTTCTCGGAGACGCGCATCATCCTGGCCAACTCGGCGTCGATCCGCTTGTGCTTCCATCCCTCGTGGAAGAAATCCTGCAGCGTCGGGCGATACTCGCACCAGGTCTTGAGCGGCAGCTTTGTGATCTTGGAAAGCTGCCGGTCGTCGTCGGGAAGCTCGCCCTTGCGCCAGTAATGCATCATCAGGAGCAGATACGCCCCGTGCTGCGCCGTGGGTGGCCGGTGTCGCCGACATAAAGGGGCATCCAGGGGC
>JBAVEE010000417.1:0-3409 GCA_049587575.1 Bradyrhizobium sp. | reverse complement strand
GGCCTGACTTGTCCCAGCCTTCAGATCGATATCGGCCGGATATTGATGGCCTTCGCGCGATCGCGGTGATGCTGGTCGTGTGCTTTCACGCCTTCCCGGAAGCCGTCCCGGGCGGCTTCATCGGCGTCGACATTTTCTTCGTGATATCCGGATTCCTGATCACCGGCATCATCGTGCGCGAGCTGGATCAGCAGCGTTTCAGCCTGCTCGCCTTCTACGGCCGGCGGATCAGACGGATTTTCCCGGCCTTGATAGCCGTGCTTTTGGCGACGCTGGTGCTGGGCTGGCTGTGGATGCTTCCCGCCGCCTATGCGCAGTTGAGCGCCGACGTCTTCGCCAGTGCGGCGTTCTTCTCGAATATCGCGCTGCTGCTGCAGTCCGGCTATTTCGACATCGAATCGGGCAAGAAGCCGCTGCTGCATCTCTGGTCGCTGGGAATCGAGGAACAATTCTATCTGTTCTGGCCGCTGATCCTGATGCTGGCCGCCCGAATGCGCCTGAACTTTCTGGCCGTGGCCTCGGTAATCGGCGTTGCGTCGTTTGCCCTCAACGTGGCGCTGATCGGCCCCGACCCGGTGGCGACCTTCTATCTGCCGTTCAACCGAGCATGGGAATTGCTGGCGGGCGCCGCCTTGGCCTGCGGCTGGAACCGGATCGGTCAAACCGGTGTCGCCAGCAATTGGCGCGCGGCGATCGGCCTATTGCTGGTTGCGGCGGCGGCCGCCGTTCTCACTTCCAGGAGCGCATTTCCCGGATGGTGGGCGGTTCTGCCGGTTGCCGGCGGCGGCCTGCTGTTGTCGGCGCCCGCGGCATGGGGCTGCCGGCACGTGCTCGCCAGCGCCAGCTTTGTCCGGATCGGGCTGATCAGCTATCCGCTCTATCTCTGGCATTGGCCGCTGCTGGTATTTTTCGGAATCATCAAATTCGCTCCCCTGACCCTGCTGGATCGCGCTCTGATCGTCGGGCTGAGCTTTGCGCTGGCGTGGCTGACCTATCGCTTCATCGAAATCCCGTTTCGATTTGGCCGACCGAGCCTGCCCCGGATCGTCAGCCTGGGGGCGGGCATGGTGCTGATCGCGGCGGCCGGCGGCGTGATCGTGGAGGGCCGCGGGTTCGATTTCCGGCTGCCGCCGGAAATTCGCGCGATGACGGATGTGCGGACGGATTCGTCGAAATGGCGGGTTCATGAGTGCCTGCTCGATCTCAGTCATGAAACCACATTCGCCGACAATTGCGTCGATCGGAATCGGCGGCCGCTTGTTTTCGTCTGGGGGGATTCGACCGCGGGCGCGCTGTTGCCCGGCCTGCGCAAGGCCCAGGAAACCCACGACTTCGGGATCGCGCAGTTTACCTCCAGTTCGTGCGTTCCGGCCCTCAACACCGATGTGGCCGGCGTGCCCAATTGCCGGGCGATCAACGACAAGATCCTGTCGATCGCACGCGACCTCCAGCCCGATATCGTGCTGCTGCACAGTACCTGGGACAGGTATCTCGACGGCGTGGCCGAGACGGTGAAGGCGCTGAAACAGCAGACCAAAGCGCGTATCATCGTGCTTGGTTCGGTGCCGTGGTGGAAACGCGGTCTGCCGAACGAGGTGCTGCGCTACTATATGCTGCACCATCGTTTGATTCCGGAGCGAAGCACCCGCGCCGAGGCCGATTCATCCGGCGCGCGGTTGCGCGCGAAGCTGGTACCGCTTGGCGCGGAATTCATCTCCGTATGGGACACGCTGTGCAACGCGGAGGGTTGTTTGACCCGGATCGGCGATACGGCCAAGGACCTTTCCGCAAGCGATCAGGTTCACCTGACCGAAAAGGCATCGGTATTTCTGGTGCAATCCATCATCGGCAAGGTGCTGCACGGGCAAAGCCCGCGACCGTCGAATGGATCGCCGTGATCTTTCCGGCCCGGCATTGCCGTCATCAGACCCCGGACATCAGCCGCAGCGCGCGATCCGGCCGGAATCGACGCCGAAAACCTCGCCTGACGGGCCAATGCCGGCAAATGCCGCAGGGTCCGCGCCGGTCATCCAGACCTGCGCGCCAAGACCTGAGAGCTCATCGAACAGCGCCATGCGCCGCGCGGGATCGAGGTGGGCCACCACCTCGTCGAGCAGCAATAACGGCGTAATCCCGGTCATTTCCGCGACCAGACTGGCGTGCGCCAGCACGAGGCCGATCAGGAGCGCCTTCTGCTCGCCGGTAGAGGCGTCGCGGGCCGGCATGTTCTTCGGCGCGTAGATCACTTGCAGATCGGTGAGGTGCGGACCGTCGAGCGTGCGGCCGGCGACGGCATCGCGCGCGCGGCTGCTGCGCAGGATCTCCCGGTAACGATCCTCGACGGAGGTCGCGGGTTCGGCGACCAGCGCATTTTCCATCCAGCCGTCAAGCATGATCTGCGCGGAGGGAAATGCGGATGTTTCGCCGCGCGCGCGCAACATGGCCGCAAGTTTTGCCGCGGTCTGGCCGCGCATCGCCGCCACGGCGACGGCGAGTTCGGCCGTTTCGCGCTCGATGGCGTCGCACCAATGGTCGTCGTAGTTGCGCACTTCCAGCAGCCGGTTGCGAGAACGCAGCGAGCGGTCGAGCGCCGACACCCGTGCCGAATGCTCGCTGTCGATCGCCAGCACCAGCCGGTCGAAGAACCGCCGCCGCTCCGACGCCGGGCCTAAAAACAGCCCGTCCATCGAGGGCGTCAGCCACACCATGCGCAAATGGTCGCCGAACGCCGCCGCCGAGGTCACGGGTTCGCGGTCGATCCGACACCGCCGGCCGGTCGCGGACGCCTCTCCGCCAGGGGCATCGATGCCGGTACCGAGCGTAGCGAGCCCAAGGGCGCCCTCAACCTCGGCGGACACCGCCCACGAGCCATCGCCCTGATTGTCGGCGACATCCTCAAGGGTCGCGCGGCGCAAGCCGCGTCCCGGTGACAGAAACGAGATCGCCTCGATGCAGTTGGTCTTTCCGGCACCGTTCGGCCCCACCAGCACGACCACATCGCCACGCGTCTGAAGGCTCGCGGCGCGATAATTGCGGAAATGCGTGAGGGTGAGGCGGTGAATGCGGGACGCGGTCATGGAGAATCTGTGCTTTCGTCATGCCCGGCCGTATGCCGCGCATCCACGTCTTTTCGGCGCTCAAGACGCAGATGGCCGGGACAAGCCCGGCCATGACGCAATCTAGTGAGCTTCGGCGCGAACAGAAAGAGCCTACACCCGCATCGGCATCAGCACGTAGAGCGCGCCCTTGGAATCCTTGTCCTGCACCAGTGTCGGCGAGCCGGGGTCGGCCAGCCTCAAGACCGCGACCTCGCCCTCGATCTGGGCCGCGATATCGAGCAGATAGCGCGAGTTGAAACCGATATCGAGCGGATCGGAGGCGTATTCGACTTCAAGCTCCTCGGTCGCGC
>JBAVEE010000416.1:0-5119 GCA_049587575.1 Bradyrhizobium sp. | reverse complement strand
TCATGTTCCAGCGCCGCCACACGGTCGAGGCCGCGGCGGCGGCCAAGCAGGTCGCGGCGGAAGCCGTCGCCGCCGCCCCGAGCGAGGAGCCGATCACCGCCGCGCTCAAGATCGACGACCTCAAGATCGAACTGGGCTATGCGCTGCTGCCGCTGGTGAACGGTCCCGACGGTACCGACCGCCTGACCGAACAGATCAAGGCGCTGCGCCGCTCGCTGGCGATGGAGATGGGCTTCGTGATGCCGTCGGTGCGGATTCTCGACAATGTGCAGCTCGAGGCCAACACCTACGTCATCAAGATCAAGGAAGTGGATACGGGCACGGGCCGGATCTGGCCGAACCAGTTCATGGTCATGGACCCCGGCGGAAGCCAGGTCGACGTGCCGGGCATTCACACCATCGAGCCGACCTTCGGACTGCCGGCGACCTGGGTCGACGCCAACCTGAAGGAAGAAGCCTCGTTGAAGGGCTATACCGTGGTCGACGCAGCGACCGTGCTTTCGACCCATCTGACCGAGCTCCTCAAGAACAACGTGTCGGACCTGTTGTCCTATGGCGAGGTGCAGAAACTTCTGAAGGATCTGCCGAAGGAGCAGGGCGAACTGATCAAGGACATCGTGCCCGCCCAGGTCACGATATCCGGCATCCAGCGCGTGCTGCAGCTGCTGCTGGCGGAACGGATCTCGATCCGCGATCTCTCCACCATTCTCGAAGGCATCGCCGACGCGGTGGCATTCTCGCGCAACCCGGCGACGATCGTCGAGCACGTTCGCGCCCGGCTGGCGCGGCAGATCTGCGCGCAGAATACCTCGGCCAACGGCTACCTGCCGCTGATCGCGCTGTCGGCGAAGTGGGAGCAGGCGTTCGCCGAATCGCTGATCGGCCAGGGCGAGGAACGCAGCCTGGCGATGCAGCCTTCCAGGCTGTCGGAATTCATGACCGTCGTGCGCGAGCGGTTCGAACAGGCGGCTCGCGAAGGCGAGGCGCCGGTACTGGTAACTTCGGCGGCCATCCGTCCCTTCGTGCGCTCGCTGGTGGAGCGCTTCAGGTCGCAAACGATTGTCCTGTCGCAGGCCGAGATCCATCCGCGGGCGCGGCTGAAGACGGTCGGCAGCGTCTGATCATTGCTTCGGTCTCGTGCAATTGAAGTTGCGTGTCATGCGCAGAAAAAACCTTTCGAGAATCGTTCAAGACTGCGCGTGACGCTGTTGCCGTCGAACCATCGCGGCGCTACTGAGAGCCATGCTTGCTTCGCCTGTCGCATCCGATCGCCCCTGGCCTCTTCCGCTTCTCCGCTTCCTGCCTCTTCCGCTTCTGCAACCTATTCTCACTCTCATCGGCACGCAGGTTGCGAAAGCCCAGCCCGATGTTTTCCTGCGGCTCGGGCCACACGCCCTGAAATCCTTCATCATCGACCCGACCGATCTTCCCTTCGTGCTGGTGCTGAAGCCGAAACCCGAGGCGCCGTCGCTGAGCGCCTGGCGCCGCGATGACGCGCCCCATTCCGATGCGCGTATCGCCGGCACATTTCTGAATCTGTTCGATCTGATCGACGGCTCGCTCGACGGCGATGCCCTGTTCTTCTCGCGCAGGCTGCGCGTCACCGGCGACACCGAAGCTGTCGTCGCGCTGCGCAACGCACTGGACGACGTCGACGGCGGGGTCGTCGAGAGCATCACCAGGGCGTTCGGTCCGCTGGCGCCGGTCGCCGCGATCACCGTCTCACATCTGCGCACGCTTGGCGGCAGGGGGAAGAATCATGAATGACCATGTCGCGCCCCGGCGCCCCGAACTGGTCTGCCCGGCGGGAACGCCGGCCAGTCTGCGCACCGCGGTCGACGCCGGCGCCGATACGGTTTATTGCGGCCTGCAGAATGCGACCAATGCGAGAAACTTTCCCGGACTGAATTTCTCGCCCGAGGAGCTGCGAAGATCGGTCGACTATGCCCATGCGCGGGGCAGCAAGGTTCTGCTCGCCGTCAACACCTTTCCTCCGGCGGGCCAGTTCCAGCTCTGGAAAGACGCCCTCGCCGTCGCCGCTTCGGCCGAGGTGGATGCCATCATCGTCGCGGACATGGGGGTTGCGGCCTATGCCTGTCGCGAATATCCGCAACTGCGTCTGCATTTGTCGGTGCAGGCCGGCGCATCGTCGCCGGAAGCCATCCGCTTCCATTGCGAGGAGTTCGGCATCAAGCGCGTGGTGCTGCCGCGCATTCTGACGGTTGCCGAGATCGCCGACGTGCACCGGCAGATCCCTTGCGAGATCGAGGCGTTCGTCTTCGGCAATATCGGCATGATGGCCGAGGGCCGCTGCAGCCTGACAAACTATGTCACGGGTATTTCGACCAACATGGACGGCGTGTGTTCGCCGGCGGCCGATGTCCGTTACGAAGAGGAAGCCGACGGCACGCTGACAACCCGGCTGGGATCATTCGTCATCGATCAATACCGGTGTGGCGAAAACGGCGGCTATCCGACCATCTGCAAGGGACGATATAGCTGCTCGGCCCAGAGCGAGCCCTATCACGCGTTCGAAGAGCCGCGGTCCCTGAATCTCTCGGCGTTGCTGCCCGATCTGATGCGCGCCGGCGTGACCGCATTGAAGATCGAGGGCCGGCAGCGCAGCCGCGCCTATGTGAAATCCGTGGTCTCGGCGTTTCGGCAGGCCGTCGACGAGATCATGGCGGGCAAGGAACCGGCGCTGACCAATCTGATCGCGCTCACCGAGGGTCACAAGGAGACCCAGGGCGCGTTCCAAAGCAAGAGCTGGAGATGACGGGCATGAGCGCTGCGCCGACCGAACTGACGCTTGGCCCCAACCTGTTCAACTGGGCTCCCGAGATCTGGCGCGACTTCTATTTCCGGATCGCCGACGAAGCGCCGGTGGCCGTTGTCTATCTCGGCGAAACCATCTGTTCCAAGCGCGCGCCGCTGTTTGCTGATTATTATGCGGCGGTCAGCGAGCGGCTTGGCGCGGCGGGAAAGACCGTGGTGCATTCGACGCTTGGCGAGACCGCTTCGCGGATCGACCGCCGGCTGGTCAGCGACGTCTGCGAGAGGACGGATCTGATCGAGGCAAACGACGCGTCGGCGGCGTTCCATTTGCGCGGACGGCCGCACTACATCGGCCCGTTGATGAACGTCTATAACGAGGAGACCTTGCGCTTTCTCGCAGGCAAGGGCGCGCGGAATGTCTGCCTCCCGATCGAACTGCCGTTTTCGGCGACCGGCGTGCTCTGCGCCGCCGCGGCCTCCGAGCAGGTGACGATCGAAGTTCAGGTCTTCGGCCGTCAGTCGCTTGCGCTTTCGGCGCGGTGCTATCATGCCCGGGCGCACGGCCGCACCAAGGATACCTGCCGGTTTGTCTGCGAGAATGATCCGGATGGACTGACCCTTGCGACACTTGAGCGAACGCCCTTTCTTGTCGCCAACGGCGTGCAGACCCTGTCCTACGAGTATCTCAATCTTGTGCAGGAAATCCCGGCTCTCAAGGCGGCCGGCGTTTTTCGCTACAGGCTGTCCCCGCACAGCTGCGACATGGTCCAGGTCGCGACCGCCTTTCGCAGCGTCCTTGACGGAACGCTGGCCGCCGCGGAGGCGCTGGCGCGTCTTGAGGAATTGCCTATCGATGCGCCATTTTCCAACGGCTTTCATCATGGCCGGCCAGGCCATGGCTGGACCGCTTTCAATACCAATGCCTGATCCAACCCCGCAGACGAGAGGACGTCTGCTTTTTGGCGTCCTCGGCGGTAACCCGCTGCGATCGCGTCGAGCGCCGGGTCCGGCGCAAATCGCAACGCCGCGGACGAGGCTTTTCAGCCACATGCAAATGATTTTTCTATTCAGGCGGATGGGTACCGTTTTGCGCCTGCGACACGAATCTGAAAATAACATATTGTAATAAATAGATAATTCTAGTTTTGACGACTTTCAGGCGAAGACCTCATCGCAGACATTCACGTCTTATCACGACCTTGTGATCGCATCTTAGGAACCCAAAGGCGAATCCCTACGTTTCCTGCCTCGAGAGAGTGAACCTGCCGGCGGACCGACCAGACAAATCCGCAAGAAGGCAGGTGGCAGGAGGCTTCCATGAACCATTCGATCTACAGCGCAGATCGCTCGACCCACCTCAAGATCGTGGTGGTAGCGCTCGTTGCCGGTATCGCAGTGGCGGGCTTCGGCATCTCGGCTCGCATCAATTCGGATGAGGGCTACACGCAGACCGCGCGCGTGATCAAGGCCGGCAAGGCCGTGACCGTAACCAGTTCGGATGCCTTGGTGGTGCGCTGATGATTTTGTGAATTCACGCGGCTCTTATCAGCCCCCCAAATGGGCCGCGTGAGTAGTAGAAGACCCAACTACCCCCAAGTTGGCCAAGACGACCGAAAACGCCCGCTCCCCACGGGCGTTTTCTTTTTGTGGCTACCGCTCCCTCTCTCGCGGCGAAGCGTGATCCGGTTACCCGGTTACAGCGGGAGACAGGGGAGTTGCGTTCGCTGCGCGCGACTCCTTCTCAGTCCGCGAATATCGAATTGATGAAATCAGACTCTACCGCGCGGATGGCGGCGCGGCCGGCGGAACAGCTTCGATCAGCTTGCCGGTGAAAACCGGCGCCGAGTGCGGATTGCCGTCGGGCGATCCGCCTGCCTGCTCGATCGTCACCGCATAGGTCGCCGCCTTGACCGTATCGGCATCATACGACGCCAGCACCGGACGGGAGGTAAAGTCGCCGCCTCCGATCACGCCCAGCGAGCGCGGCCGCGGCAGCTTGTCCGAGATCAGCCAGAGCTCGAAACTCTTGCCCGGCTCGGCGGAAGCATCGACCTTGCGAACCGTGAAATTCCTGGTTGCTCCGTCAACCGTAAGAATGAACGCAGGCGAGCCGCCCTCCTTCTGCAGGACGGCCACATACTGGGCTGATGGCACCGGAACGGCCGGGGCTTTTGTCTCAACCACCTGCGTCCGCGGCCGGCGGATGCTGTCCGGAAGCAAATCCGGCTGCAGCAGCCCGGCCGCGATCATCGCGATCAGAGCCGCCGCGACCGCGGAAGTGGCGGTCGCGACAGTGCGCCAGCGCCTGGCCTTTGCCGACAACCGGATGACATTGGAGTTGTCC
>JBAVEE010000415.1:0-3855 GCA_049587575.1 Bradyrhizobium sp. | reverse complement strand
CGTCCGGCGCCAGCCGCGACCAGCGGCGCGGCGGCACCGCGGCCGACGCCGCGGGCGGGCTACCTGGCCGTGCATAGCGTGGAAATGAGTTTCGGCACCCGTCAGGTCGTTCGCGGCGTCAGCATCTACGTCCGTCGCGGCGAGGCCGTCGGTTTGCTGGGCCCCAACGGCGCCGGCAAGACCACGGTCTTTTACATGATCACCGGCCTGATCAAGGCCGATCGCGGCAGCATCGAGCTCGACGGCCACGACGTCACCAGGCTGCCGATGTATCAGCGTGCCCGGCTCGGCATCGGTTACCTGCCGCAGGAGGCCTCGATCTTCCGCGGCCTCACGGTGGAGCAGAATATCCGCGCGGTGCTGGAGGTCGTCGAGCCCTCGAAGAAAAAGCGCGAGGCCGAGCTCAATTCCCTGCTCGACGAATTCAACATCACGCGGTTGCGAAAAACGCCGTCAATCGCGCTGTCGGGCGGCGAGCGGCGCCGCGTCGAGATCGCGCGCGCGCTGGCTACCCGTCCCAATTACATGCTGCTCGACGAACCCTTCGCCGGCATCGATCCGATCGCGGTCGGCGACATTCAGGATCTCGTCCGTCATCTCACCAACCGCGGCATCGGCGTGCTGATCACCGACCACAATGTGCGGGAAACGCTGGGGCTGACGGATCGTGCCTATATCGTCTATGCGGGCGAGATCCTGACCGAGGGCTCGCCGGATGAGATCGTCAACGATCCGGATGTGCGCCGCCTCTACCTTGGCGAGGAATTCCGGCTTTAACCTCGGCCGGGAAAACGGTCCCGCGCATGACCCGCCAAAGTGCGAGCGGTTTGGCGCCAAGGTCATGCGCTCACTTTAAGATTTATGGCGCGCTCGGACGCAAAACCGGAATTCCACTTTTGCCGATCGCGCCATAGACCTTTTTTCCCATTCGTCAAGCCGTGTACATCGGCCTGGGACTAGGTTAAGCAAGAATCGGACCAACTTTTTGGGATCGGTTCTAGCCGCCATGGCGCTGACGCAGAGATTAGAGTTCCGCCAGTCGCAGTCGCTGGTGATGACGCCGCAGTTGATGCAGGCGATCAAGCTGCTGCAGCTGTCAAATCTCGACCTGTCGGCCTTCGTCGAAGAGGAACTGGAGCGAAATCCGCTGCTGGAACGCGCCAGCGACGGTACCGAGCCGCCCGTGGCGGGCGAGCCCGCGGCGGAGCGGGCGGAGTTCTCCGATTCCGGCGATTTGGGCGCCGGCGGCGACGACGCAGGCGGCGAGCCCGGCGGTTCCAGCGGCGAAAGCTTCGAGCCGGTCCAGGAGGAGTGGATGAACCGCGAGCTCGGCAGCCGTGCCGAGATCGAGCAGACCCTCGACACCCCGCTCGACAACGTGTTCTCCGAGGAGCCCGCGGAGGCCGCCGCACGCACCGCGCAGGATGCGGCGCCGACGGCGTATACCGAATGGGGCGGCGGCGCCTCCAACGACGACAGCTACAATCTCGAAGCCTTCGTCGCCGCCGAGGTGACGCTCGGCAGCCATCTTGCGGAGCAACTGGCGGTGGCTTTCACGGCCCCGGCGCAGCGCATGATCGGCCAATACCTGATCGACCTGGTCGATGAAGCGGGTTATCTGCCGCCGGATCTCGGCCAGGCCGCGGAGCGGCTCGGCGCCTCGCCGAAAGACGTCGAGGCGGTCCTGGCGGTGCTGCAGAAATTCGATCCGCCCGGCGTCTGCGCGCGAAGCCTGAGCGAGTGCCTGGCGATCCAGCTGCGCGAACTCGATCGTTACGATCCCGCCATGCGGGCGCTGGTCGAGCACCTCGATCTGCTGGCGAAACGTGACATCGCCGCGTTACGAAAATTGTGCGGAGTCGATGACGAAGACATCACCGACATGATCGGCGAAATTCGCCGTCTCAATCCGAAGCCGGGTTTGAAATTCAGCTCGGCGCGAACCCAGACCATGGTGCCGGATGTCTATGTGCGGCCCGGGCCCGATGGCGGCTGGCATGTCGAACTCAACAGCGACACCTTGCCGCGCGTGCTGGTCAATCAGACCTATTACACCGAGCTGTCGAAGACGATCCGCAAGGACGGCGACAAATCCTATTTCAGCGATTGCCTGCAGAACGCGACCTGGCTGGTGCGCGCGCTCGATCAGCGCGCCCGCACCATCCTCAAGGTCGCAACCGAGATCGTGCGCCAGCAGGACGGCTTCTTTACCCACGGTGTCGCGCATTTGAGGCCGCTCAACCTGAAGGCCGTCGCGGACGCGATCCAGATGCACGAATCGACGGTGTCGCGGGTCACCGCCAACAAATACATGGCGACCAATCGCGGCAGTTTCGAGCTGAAATATTTCTTCACCGCATCGATCGCGTCGGCCGACGGAGGCGAAGCTCATTCGGCGGAGGCGGTGCGTCACCACATCAAGCAATTGATCGATGCGGAAGAACCCGCGCTGATCCTCTCGGACGACACCATCGTGGAACGATTGCGCGAATCGGGCATTGATATCGCCCGTCGCACCGTTGCGAAATACCGCGAAGCGATGAGAATCCCCTCGTCGGTACAGCGCCGGCGCGACAAGCAAAGCATGCTCGGCAACGCGCTCTCGGCGCCCGCCTCATCCTCGGACCGGTCCCGGGACACGCAGCCCGCCTGATTGCGTCCCGGCGAATTCGGAATAATGTCGGCTCCGCTCAAGAATCGAGGCATCAACAATGACTCTCCGGATCTCGGGAAAAAGCATCAGTGTCGGCGACGCGTTGCGCGGGCGGGTCAGCGAACGCACCGATGAGGTGCTGCGCAAATATTTCGATGGCAACTATTCCGGCCACATCACGCTGAGCAAGGACGGCTTCGGGTTCCGCACCGACTGCGCGCTGCATCTGGATTCCGGAATAACGCTGGAGGCGGATTCCAATGCCGCTGACGCCTATGCCAGCGCCGACCAGGCGTTGCTGATGATCGAAAAGCGGTTGCGATGGCTGAATTGACTGCGCCGACCCTCAATGCCCCGAGCTATGTGATCGAGGCGCCCGCGGGAGACGACGAGCACGACGAAGCCGGTTACAGCCCGGTGATCATCGCCGAGGCGACGACGTCCCTGAAGCGGATGTCGGTAAGCCAGGCGGTGATGGAACTGGATTTGACCGGCGCCGCCTGCCTGGTGTTTCAGCACGGCTCAAGCGGCCGGGTGAACATCATTTACCGCCGTCCGGACGGCAATGTCGGCTGGATCGATCCCCCTGTGGTTAACTCCGTGGGATAGCGCGCCGGGTACCGATCGGCTTGACGCCCATGGGGACCCTCCCTATGGTCCGCGCCCCTAACGACAGGGGCTGGGAATAACCTCCACGGGTGTTGGCACTGCTCTTGCGTTGGAGTAGAAGCCCCCCAATTAGGACCGGGCGGCAGGCCGCCTTGCCCGCCCAGTCTTCTCGATGCCGCCGCTGAAACCTGTTTCGCAACCTGACGGTCAATTTACCTCGGAACGCCCCATGACGATTACCGATCTGGTCGCACCCGAGGCGATTCTCCCGGCGTTGAAGGTCAACAGCAAGAAGCAGGCGCTCCAGGAACTGGCGGCGCGGGCAGCCAGCCTGACCGGCCAGAACGAGCGCGCGATCTTCGAGGTGCTCCTGCAGCGCGAAAAGCTGGGAACCACCGCGGTCGGCTACGGCGTCGCCATTCCGCACGGCAAGCTACCCAAACTGGAAAAGCTGTTCGGCCTGTTTGCCCGCCTCGAACGCCCGATCGATTTCGAGGCGATGGACGGCCAGCCGGTCGACCTGGTGTTCCTGCTGCTGGCGCCGGAAGGCGCGGGCGCCGACCACCTGAAGGCGCTGGCCCGGATCGCCCGCC
>JBAVEE010000414.1:0-4516 GCA_049587575.1 Bradyrhizobium sp. | reverse complement strand
CCAGCCACCCTGCGGGGCTTGCTTCAGGCCGATCTCGAGAGACGCCAGCGCCATCGCCATCAGCGCCAGCGAAGTGCGGTCGAGCGTGGCGAGATCGGTGAAATCTGGTTTCGCCGCCGGCAGCAGGAACGGCGTGGCGGCGGCCGCGACGAGTCCGGGGGCGACATTGATCAGAAACAGCCAGTGCCAGGACCAGGTCTCGGTGATCCAGCCGCCGACCACCGGGCCGATGGTGGGCGCCAGCACCGCCATGATGCCGGCCATCGTGGTGGCGATCGGATGCTGCGGAAGCGGAAACAGCAGGAACACCGCGGAAAACACCGCCGGGATCAGCGTTCCCCCGGCGAAGCCCTGAAGCACGCGGAAACAGACCAGCACCGCAAAGTCACCGCTGAACGCGCAGCCGATCGAGGCTGACGTGAAGAGGCAGATCGAGCCGACAAACAACCACCGCAAGGTCAGCACGCGCGTCAGCCAGCCCGTCAGTGCAATGGCGATGATTTCCGCGATCAGATAGGCGGTCTGAATCCAGCTCATCGCGTCGCGCGATATATTGAGCGCCTGCTGGATCGCGGGCAGCGAGGTTGCGACCACCTGGATGTCGAGGATCGCCATGAACATGCCGAGGCACATCAGGATGAAGCCGAGCCACGTCGCGGCATCGGCTTGGCCTGGCGCGGCGATCCCCTCGCTCACGGTGATCCCCTCGCTCATGGCGCGGACCGCGCCGTCAACCCGGCGGAGGCGTCGAGGGCGCGGTTTTCGGCGCGAATGCGGATGGCGAGAACCGCTGAATTGAGGATGGTGAAGATGGCGGCGACGAGCGGCAGACCGAGCGCCAGCGGCAGCACGGCGATTTCGCCGGCAACCACGGCGTAGTTGGGATGCGAGAGAAATCGATAGGGTCCCGCCGACACCAACCTTTCGCCCGGCTGCACAATGATCCGGGTCGTCCATCGCGCGCCGAGCGTTTGCATCACCCAGAAGCGCAAGCCCTGCAGCCCGAGATAGAAAATCAACGCGACGATATTGATCGGCTGGTCGTGCCCGAACGCCCACAGCGAAATCAGCCACGCCGCATGCACGGCGACCATCAGCGGATAATGCCGCGGCGCCACCTCGACGGCGCCGCGGGCGATCAGCCGGCGGGTGTTATAATGTGAAAGAACGAGTTCTCCGGCGCGCTGCAGCGTGACAAGCCCGAGAATGAATTCGGCCGATGTCACGCGGCGTGCCGCAGCGAAATGCAGCTTGCGGTAAAGCCGGGTCCGAGCGCCGTCAACAGCGAGCGAGCCGGCAACCCATTTGCGCGTGCCCGTTCGAGGCTGAATAAAACGGTAGGCGACGACATATTGCCGTAGTCGGCGATCACCTGCCGTTCGTGCTCGAGCGTCCCCTGATCGAGCGCAAGCGCGGATTCGATCGCATTGATCACCTTGGCGCCGCCGGGATGGCAGATGAACTTGTCGATATCCGCCAGCGAGAGCTGCATGCGCGCCAGGATCTGGGCAAGAGCGGGTTTGAGTTGCGTGGTGACGAATTCGGGGATGGTGCGGCGAAGGATTACGCCGAACCCTTCGGGATCGACACTCCAGCCCATGACGTCGAGCGTGTCGGGCCAGAGGTGTTCGCCGCTGTGCTCGATCCGCGTCTCGCCGCCGTCGCCGGCGCGCAACACGATCGCGGCGGCGCCGTCGCCGAACAGGCTGACGGCAATGATGTTGGCCTTGGTGAGTTCGTCGAGGCGAAGCGCGAGCGAGCAGAGTTCGATCGTCACCAGCAGCACATTGGTGCCGGGCCGCGCCTGGGCGAGGCGCGAGGCGATCGAGAGGCCCGAGATCCCGCCGGCGCAACCGAGACCAAACACCGGGACGCGCGACACGTCGGATCGAAAACCCATCCGGCGATGGACGCGCGCATCCAGGCTCGGCGTTGCGATCCCGGTGGAGCAGACGGTGACGACGGTGTCGACATCGGCGGCGTCAAGGCCGGCGTCGGCCAGCGCCTTGCCGGCGACGTCGATGAACAGCGCCTCGGCTCCCGCGAGAAACGCCTCGGTGCGTTCCGGCCAGCCTCGCGGCTCAAGATACCACTCGAACGGCTTCACGCCGTGACGCTTGACGATTCCGGTGTTGGTGAAAATGCTGGAGAATCTCTCGAAATCGGGAAAGCGGCTGCCGAACACATCCCATGCCGCGACCAGAACATCCTTCTGCAAAAAGGTGTGGGGAGGCACCGATGTCGCGAGCGAGAGGAGGGCGGCCGTTTGCATGACGAGATCTTTCGTGTCGGTTTCCGTTATGATGGAAACATCGGCAGGAAGTCTTTATTTCGTCGGTTACGAAAAACTTCGTTCGAACGGGTCACTAAAGCGTGAAACGCGCGCGCCAGGCGATCACATTGGTGATCGCGGTGACCTTCATCAGGCTGCAACGATGTTTTCCTGATACCTGCGGATTGGCGGACGCTCCGTCAGGCGCTTACGACCGGATTGCGCAGGATGCCGATTCCTTCGATTTCGACTTCGCAGATGTCGCCTGGCCGCAGGAAGACCGGCGGCTTGCGGGGATAGCCGACGCCTGCCGGCGTGCCGGTGATGATCACGTCACCGGGCTCGAGCGTCATGACTTCGGATATCAGCGCGATGGTGCGCGCGACGGGAAAGATCATGTTGCCGGTGTTGCCGTCCTGCATGGTCTGGCCGTTCAATCGGGTGGCAATTCGCAGGCCCGCAGCACCGGCGGGCAGTTCGTCCGCCGTGACGATGTCGGGTCCGAATGGGCCGGTCCCGTCAAAATTCTTGCCCATGGTCCATTGCGTCGATTTGCGCTGATAGTCGCGCACCGAGCCGTCATTGAAACAGGCGTATCCGAAGACATGGGACAGCGCGTCGGCTTCACGGACATTGCGCCCCGGCTTGCCGATCACGATCGCAAGTTCGGCTTCGTAGTCGAGCTTGTCCGAGCACAGCGGCCGCACCAAGGGCTGGCCATGCGCCACCAGCGAGCTTCTGGTGCGGAGGAAGACGGCGGGGTAATCCGGAATCGGATTGCCGCCTTCCTTGGCGTGGTCGACGTAATTCAGGCCGATGCAAACGATCTTGCCCGGCTCGGGCACCGGCAATCCCAGGGTGATGTCGGCGAGGGGATGCGACCGCCCTTCGGCGAGTTTGCGGCCTTCGACAACCGCTGCAATGACGGCCTGCGCTGAAACCAGATCGGAATCGGCGATTTCAACGATGTTGTCGCCACGACGCAGTGCCGGGCACCAACGGCCTTCCTTCAGAAACGAAACCAGACGCATAGCCACCCCTGATGCTTGACCATGGCGTCGTTAATCGATATTTCTTTTCAAATCAATATTTTATCGACAAAATGAAGACGCTCGCGATGATCGATCAGAATGCTGCGCGAGATCTTCTCACCGGCGAAGCGTCCGGCAAAACGCTGGCGACCCATGCGGTGAGCGCGCTGCGTCAATGGATCCTCGACGGCGCGCTCGCGCCCGGCAGCCGGCTGCGGATCGAGGAATTGCGGTCGCGCTTTGGAATGGGAGCATCGCCGCTGCGCGAGGCTCTGAGCCAGCTCGCGGCGGAAGGCCTGGTGCAGCGTCTGGATCAGCGCGGGTTTCGCGTCGCCACCGCCGACGCATCCGAACTGAGCGATTTGATCGAGACCCGATGCCTGATCGAAGGCGCCGCCTTGCGGGCGTCGATCGAGGCCGGCGATGATTCCTGGGAGGAGCGCATCGTCATCGCGCACCGCCGGCTTTCGCGCCTGCCGCGATCTCTCGGCGCGGAGACGTTCATTCCCAATCCGGAATGGGACAAGCTGCACCTTGCCTTCCACAATGCATTGATCGGCGCGTGTCGCGCGACGACCGTGCTCGAGATCTGCGAAACCTTGCACCACCGCGCCACCCGGTTTCGTAATTTGTCCAACGCGGTGGCCTGGCGGCAGCGTGAAGTTGGACACGAGCATGACGCGCTGGTGGCCGCAACGCTGGAGCGCCGGGCGAACGAGGCGGTTGATCTGCTGCTGAATCATTATCGGAAGACCGGCGCGCTGGTCGGCGAAGCACTTTCGCCGTAAGCAATCGGGGATCAATGCCGGCGGCAGAAATTTCAAGGCGCATGAGACGCCACATCGGGAGAACGCTGTGATTGGTAAAAAGTCGGATTTTCCTTCGCGCCGCGATATCCTTCGTGCGTCCGGCGGTATGCTGGGCGTGACAGTCGCCTCACACCTTGGCATCGGGCGCGCCGAGGCGGCGGGCTATCCGGAGCGGCCGATCAAGATCGTCGTTCCGTTCGCTCCGGCAGGCCCCACCGACATCATGGCGCGACTCCTCGGCCAGAATCTTGCGCTCGCACTGCCCGGCAATGTCATCGTCGAGAACCGCTCGGGCGCCGGCGGCAATATCGGGATCGGATACGTGGCCCATGCCGAGCCGGACGGCTACACCCTGCTGGTCAGCTCGAGCGCCTACGTCGTCAATCCCAGTCTCTATGCGAAGG
>JBAVEE010000413.1:0-7467 GCA_049587575.1 Bradyrhizobium sp. | reverse complement strand
CGGCCCCGACGTGCAGCCGACCGTGACCGGCGGGCTCACCTTCTTCGGTGCGCCGCTCAACACCTACATGACGCATGCGGCCTGCGCGATGGTGCGGAAGCTGCGCACCGGTGCGAATCTCGGCCTGCTCTACGGCCAGGGCGGCTTCGTCACCAAGCATCATGCGCTGGTGCTGTCGCGGCAGGCGCCTGTCGCCGCGCTCGCCCAGGAACCCAGCGTGCAAAGCGAAGCCGATCGCCAGCGCGGCGCGGTCCCGGATTTTGTCACCGAGGCCAGCGGCAAAGGTTCGGTCGAGAGTTTTACCGCGATCTATGGCCGAGACAACGAGATCGAGCACGGCGTGGTAATGCTGCGGACATCGAACGACGCCCGCGCGCTGGCGCGGGTGCCGGCCGGCGATCGCAAAACCCTGGCGCATCTTCTCGACATGGATCGGACTCCGGTCGGGTCATCCGGTGATATCGTCAGCGCCGATGACGGGGTTTTGGAGTGGCGAGTGGCGTGACGTCATGTCCCGAACGCGTTGCTGCGTACTCCCGGCGATCTGAGGCCCCGTCCGGCTACTGCTCAGCAGAGCCGGCGGAGTCCGACGCTGCCCTACCCCTTGCTGTCCTGCTTCGCCGAAACCGTCGCCGGCCTGCCCTTGGTACTGACGACGTGGACCTGGTCGCCGTCGGCGATGCCGTCGGGCGGCGCGTTGATGATACGATCGTCCGGTGTGACGCCCGATGCCAGCTCGATATTGCGCCCGAGATCGCGCGCGATCGTCACCGTCTTGAACAAGACGCGCTCGTCGGGCCCGACCGTCGCAACCCGCAGACCGCTCTGGTTGAATACCAGCGCGCTTGAGGGAATATGCAGCGGCACGCTGTCGCGCAGCAGGTTCAGACGCACCGTGGCAAAGCCGCCCGGCATCAACTCGCCGGCGGCGTTGTCGAGGCCCAGCTGCATCTGCGTCGTGCCCGAATTGACGTCAACCGACTGTGCGGACGCTTCGATGGTGGCGTCAAAGGTACGGGTCGGATATTCCGGCACCGAGATCACCGCCTTGGAGCCGATCCGAACCGAGGGCACGTAAGTCTGGGGCACGTTGACGTAGGCGCGCAGCTTCTTGATGTCGGAGATCACGAACATCGGCGCACTGTTGCCGCCGCCCGCATTGATCAGGGCGCCGACGTCGGTCGAACGCGCGGTGACGATGCCGTCGAACGGCGCCGTGATCTTCTTGTAGCCGGCCAAAGCCTCGAGCCGCTCGACATTGGCCTGGCTGGCATTGACCGCGGCGTTCTTGTTGGAAAGATCGGCGGTGCGCTCGTCGATCTCCTGCATCGAGACGAAATTCGAGGGGATCAGCGTCCTGCGCCGGGCCAGCGTCACTTCGGACAGTTTGGCGCTGGCCTGCTGGTTGGCAAGGTCGGCACGCGCCTGCAGCAGCTGCTGGTCGAGGTCCGGCGCATCGATTTCGGCGATCACCTCGCCGGCTTTCACCCGCGCGCCGATATCGGCGCTCCAGCTCTTCAGGTAGCCGTTGACGCGCGCAAAGATCGGGGCGCGATAATAGGCCTCGAGCCGGCCTGGCAGGTCGATGGTTGCGGTCAGGGAACCGGGATCGGGATAGATGACCGCCACCGAAGGAACGGCCTGGTTATCGGTCCATTCGCGCAGCTCGACGGCGGAATCCTCACGCGCGCGGATGCCGCTGATGACCAGCATCAGGGCGCCGACAACGGCGACCATGCCGAAAATGCCCAGCTTCCGGCGGGAGACCGGCGGACGAGATTCAGAGGGCATTCTATTACTCCGATAAGACGGCGCCTTTGGCGTCCAGTTTCTTGTGTATCATACTGAATACCACGGGAACAAACATCAACGTAGCAACCGTGGCGAAGATCAAGCCGCCGATCACCGCCCGGCCAAGCGGCGCGTTCGCTTCGCCGCCCTCGCCAAGGCCAAGGGCCATCGGCAGCATGCCGATAATCATCGCGAGCGCCGTCATCAGAACAGGGCGCATCCGCACAAAACCGGCGTCGATCGCGGCTGCGATCGGGTCGCCCAGTTCGTCATAACGCTCGCGGGCGAAGCTGATCACAAGGACGCTGTTGGCGGTGGCCACGCCCATGCACATGATCGCACCGGTGAGCGCCGGAACCGACAGCGTGGTATTGGTCGAAAACAGCATCCAGACGATTCCGGCCAGCGCCGCCGGCAGCGCGGTGATGATCACAAACGGATCGGACCACGACTGGAAGTTCACCACGATCAAGAAATAGATCAGCACGATAGCGGCCGCGAGGCCGAACAGCAATCCGCTGAACGAGCTATTCATGGTCTGCACCTGGCCGACCAGCGCGACCGAGGAGCCCTTCGGCACTTCCTTCGCCGTATCCGCGATCGCCTTCCGGACGTCGGCGGCGACGGCGCCAAGGTCGCGCCCTTGCGGGGCGGCGAAGATCTGCACCATCGGCTGGATGTCGTATTGCGAGACGACCGCGCTCGTGACCGTCCGTGTGATGTTGGCGATGCCCCCGAGAATGGGCGCGATCGGGCCACCCGACGTGATCGGCAGTGTCTCCAGCGCGCCGAGGGAATCGATCTGATATTGCGGGGTTTGCATCACGACCGAATAATTCACTCCGTTTTCCGGATTGAGGAAAAAGGTCGGCGCCACCTGTCCGCTGCCCGACAGGTTGACGGTGAGGCTGTTGACGACGTCGCGCTCGGTCAGGCCGACATATTGCGCGCGAGTCCGGTCCACGTCGACGTTGAAGGTCGGATAGCTGGGAGATTGCTGGATGCGCGCATCGGCGACGCCGGGAATTCGCCGAATAAGGCCCATCAGCTTATTGGCGTAGGCGAAGTTCGCATCCAAATTGTTGCCCCGGATCTCCAGGTCGATCGGCGCGGGCGCGCCGAAGTTAAGGATCTGGTTGACGATATCGGCGGGAAGAAATGCGAATGTCATTCCAGGAAAGGCGCGCGGCAGCTGTTCCCGCAGCGCCTTCACGTAAATTGCAGTCGGCGGATGATGCTCCTTGAGCTTGATCTGAATGTCGCCGTCCTGCGGGCCGATCACCCCGGTGTTGTTGTAGGTCATGTTGATGCCGCTGATGGGCATGCCGATGTTGTCGGCCATCGTCTCGATTTGATCCGGCGGGATGATCTTGCGGATCACTTTCTGCACATCGGCGAATTGGTTGGCACTCTCCTCCAGGCGCGTGCCGATCTGGGTGCGCACATGCATCAGGATCTGGCCGGCATCGACGGCGGGGAAGAAATTCTCCCCGATATAAGGCACGAGCAGGAACGACGCTGCGACGAAGCCAAGGAAGCCAACCACGAAAGTCGGCCTGTGACGCAGCGCAAGCGTCAGCAGATCGCGATAACCGCTGCGGAACCGCTCAAAGCCCGCCTCGAAGCCGCGCTGGAAGCGGACCAGCGGATTGCGCGATCGCACCGGCTGTTCGCCGTCGGCATGGTGCCGATGCGGCTGCAACAGATACATCGCCATGGTCGGCACCAGTGTGCGCGACAGGATGAACGACCATATCATGGCGAAGATCACCGCCTCCGCCATGGGGACGAACAGGAAGCGCGGAATGCCCTGCAGGAAAAACATCGGCACGAATACGATGCAGATGCACAATAGCGACACGAATGCCGGCACCACGATCTGATTGGCGCCGTCCAGGATCGCGGTCCTGACTTCCTTGCCGTGCTCCAGATGCCAGTTGATATTCTCGATCGTCACCGTGGCCTCGTCGACGAGGATGCCGACCGCGAGCGCAAGTCCCCCGAGCGTCATGATATTGAGGGTTTCGCCAATCGCCGCCAGCATCATGACCGAGCCGAACACGGCGAGCGGGATCGAGGTGGCGATGATGATCGTCGAACGCCAGCTTCCCAGGAACAGCAGGATCATGACGCTGGTGAGGATGGCCGCAATGACGCCTTCGCGAATCACACCGGTGATGGCACCACGAACGAATATGCCCTGGTCGGCGACAAAGCCGACCTTCAGCGTCTCGGGAAGCGAGTCCTTGAAGTCGACCACCTTCTTCTTGATGCCGTCGATGATATCGAGCGTCGAAATGTAGCCCGACTTCAGCACCATCATCAGAACGGAACGACTGCCGTTGACATGGACGATGTTGGTTTGCGGCGGATTGCCGTCGCGCACGGTGGCAACGTCGCGAACATAAACCATGGCGCCATTCACCGCCTTGATCGGCAGATCGCCGAGCTCCGCGATCTTCAGCGGCGAGTTGTTGAGCTGAATGACGTATTCGAAGCCGCCGATCTTCGACGTGCCCGCCGGCTGGATCAGGTTTTGGGCGGCGAGCGCATTGGCGACGTCCTGGCCGGACAGCCCGAGCGACTGCAAAGCCGAGGGATTGACGTCGATCTCCATCTGACGCTGCTTGCCGCCATAGGGATAAGGGATCGCGGCGCCGGGCACCGTTACCAGCGGCGTGCGCAGCTGGTTGATGGCGATGTCGGCGAGGTTTTGCTCGGTGAGGCCTTCGCCCGACAACGCGAGCTGGATGATCGGAACGGTGGACGCGCTGTAATTGAGGATCAGCGGCGGCGTCGCACCCGGCGGCATCTGCTTGAGGATGGTCTGCGACACCGCGGTGACCTGGGCGTTGGCGGTGCGGATATCGGCGTTGGGCTGGAAGAATATCTTGACGATGCCTACGCCGTTATAGGAGTTCGCGGTGATATGTTCGATATCGTTGACCGTCGTCGTCAGAATGCGCTGATACGGCGTGATGATACGGCCCGACATCTGATCCGGCGGCAGCCCGATATACTGCCAGATCACGCCGATCACGGGGATTCGAATGTCGGGAAAGATGTCGGTCGGTGTGCGCAGCGCGGCGAGCGGGCCGATGATCAGGAGAAGCAGCGCGAGCACGATGAATGTGTATGGCCGGCTCAGGGCGATACGGACCAGTGCAGTCATAGAGCGGGCATTCCTGGATCAATCTCGCGGATCAGAGGGGGGGTTGCTGTGGCCGATTTACCCGAATTGCGGCAAAATAGCCAACGCCGGGCGCACCACTCGCCTTCACTTCCGCGATACCGGTCCGCGGCGCTCCACCCCCGGCGCTTAACCGGCAGGCAATTGCTTCGATGACGCGCAGAAGTGCGTCAACCCCAGCGCTGGCGGCCGTTTGCTTCAAGCCGCCCTTATCGAGCCGAGGAACTTGCCGACCTCGAGCTTGAGGCGGGTGCTCTCTCCGGACAGCGACTGCGCCGCCGACAGCACCTGAGACGAGGCCGAGCCAGTCTCGCCGGCGCCGCGCTGCACGTCGGTGATGTTTGAGGAAACCTGCTGGGTGCCATGGGCGGCCTGCTGGACGTTGCGGGAAATCTCCTGGGTCGCCGCGCCCTGCTCCTCTACCGCGGCCGCAATGGCCGAGGAGATCTCGGACAGTTTTTCGATGGTGCCGCTGATTTCCTTGATGGCGTTCACCGAATCCTGGGTCGCGGACTGGATGCCGGTGACCTGCTGGCCGATCTCGCCGGTCGCCTTCGCGGTCTGCTCGGCCAGCGCCTTCACTTCCGATGCCACGACAGCGAAGCCGCGGCCGGCCTCGCCGGCGCGGGCCGCCTCGATGGTGGCGTTGAGCGCCAACAGATTGGTCTGCCCCGCGATGGTGTTGATCAGCTCGACCACGTCGCCGATGCGAGCAGCCGCCTTCGACAATTCACTGACGCGATCATTGGTCTTGCGGGACTGATCGACCGCCTCATTGGCCATCCGCGCCGATTCCTGCACCTGCCGGCTGATCTCGTTGACGGATGAGGCCATTTCCTCGGTCGCCGACGCCACCGACTGCACGTTGGTGGAGGCTTCCTCGGATGCTGCCGCAACCATCGTGGCGAGTTCCTCTCCGCGCTCTGCGGTCGAGCTGAGCGTTCCGGCCGAGGCCTCAAGCTCGGTCGAGGCCGAAGACACCATCTCGATGATCTCGCCGACCGCACCCTCAAAATCACCGGCCAGCTTGTGCATGTCCGCCTTGCGCCGCGCCTCCGCACGGGCCTCCGTCTCCTTCCGCTCAGCCTCAAGGCCAAGGCGCGCGGCCGCGTTACTTTTGAAGACTTCGACGGCCTCAGCCATCTCGCCGACCTCGTCGTGCCGGCCAATGCCAGGAACCTCGACGTCGAGCTTGCCACCAGCGAGAGCTTTCATCGCGACCGTCATTCGCTGCAGCGGCCGGGTAATCCCGCGGGCTACGAGTACCGATACCACGAGCGTGATCAGCAGCACGAGGCCGGCAGCCAATAGCGTACGCCGGGTCGAAGCCCAGGTCTGCGCACTGAGGTCATCGATATAAACACCGGTGCCGATGACCCAACCCCATGGGGCAAAGCCGACGACGTAAGACAGCTTGGGCTGCGGCCGGTCGAAGCCCGGCTTCGGCCACTCGTAGGGAACGAAGCCCGCCCCATCCTTCCTGACGACATCGACGAAATCGACGAACAATGCCTTTCCGTTCGGATCCTTGTAGGTTGAGATATCTTTGCCGTTCATCTCCGGCTTTATCGGATGCATCACCATGCGCGGCTGCATGTCGTTGACCCAGAAGTAATCGTTGTTGCCGTATCGGAGGGCCGCGATCCGTGTCAACGTCCGCTTCTGCGCGTCGGCGACTGCAATGTCGCCTTTCTGCGCCAGCGCATGCTCTTCCTTGACGATACCGAGGGCCAGTTCACCAAGATGCTGAAGCTCGATCTGCTTCTGCTGTCTGAGGCTCGACGCCAGTTCATGCGAGTCGAGAATGGCAATTCCCAGGAGCCCCATGAAGCCGAGGCCGATGAGGGCGAAGATCTTTCGACCGACGGTCATTCTGAGCCAATTTGGCATTGCCAACGACATCTTCAATCTCCGCAGCATGACGGGCGTTCAGCCGAGTTATCAGCGGAATCGTAGCCCATGATGATTCATTTTTCGTTAATTTCTCCGTAGGTTACGGGATAAACACCCCGGACGAGGGCGGCCCGAGGCCATCATGGCGCGGCGAGCCCGACCCCGCCGGCGGCTGCTTGCTTCAAGCCGCCCTTACAGAGTTGAGGAACTTGCCGACCTCGAGCTTGAGCCGGTTGCTCTCTCCGGACAGCGACTGCGCCGCCGACAGCACCTGAGACGAGGCCGAGCCGGTCTCGTTGGCGCCGCGCTGCACGTCGGTGATATTGGACGAAACCTGCATGGTGCCGTGGGCGGCCTGCTGGACGTTGCGGGAAATCTCCTGGGTCGCCGCGCCCTGCTCTTCCACCGCGGCCGCGATGGTGGAGGAAATCTCGGAGAGTTTTTCGATAGTGCCGCTGATTTCCTTGATGGCGTTCACCGACTCCTGCGTCGCCGCCTGGATGCCGCCGATCTGCTGGCCGATCTCGCCGGTCGCCTTTGCGGTCTGTTCGGCCAAAGCCTTCACTTCCGATGCCACGACCGCAAAGCCGCGG
>JBAVEE010000412.1:0-2486 GCA_049587575.1 Bradyrhizobium sp. | reverse complement strand
GTTTGTGAACAGCGCGTTAGCTAGAATAGCGGACTGATCGGCCGGTCGGGCGCAATACGCACTCAAAGCCGGTATCTGAACAGGGAAACGGCGCCGTCGTTGGGCATAATTTGGCCTCACGGACCGGTGATCAAGGCAGAAATTGGGACGGGGAAGTTCATGCTTCGCACAACCTTGGCTTCCTCGCGTGTTTTGCGGGTTTGCTTCTTCGGGTTCGTCGCGGTCACCACCGCGGTCACTTTCACCACCGATGCCGCCGAGGCGCGCCGTCACCGGCATCATCACTATGTGCGCCACCATCAGGAAGCGCATGAGAGCTACAATCCGGCGTTCTCCTCCATCATCGTAGACGCCAACTCCGGCGCGACCCTTTCCTCGAATAATCCCGACGGCAGCCGCCATCCGGCCTCGCTCACCAAGATCATGACGCTTTATCTGCTGTTCGAGCGCCTCGATGCCGGCAAGATAAAGCTCGACACTGAAATGCCGGTATCCGAGTTCGCGTCCGAACAGGCGCCCACCAAACTCGGATTGCGTCCCGGCCAGACCATCCGCGTCGAAGACGCCATCAAGGGACTGGTGACGCGCTCGGCCAACGACGCCGCGGTCGTGATCGCGGAAGCCATTGCCGGCGATGAAGGCGATTTCGCCAAGCTGATGACCCGCAAGGCGCGCGCGCTCGGCATGACCAAGACGGTCTATCGCAATGCCTCCGGCTTGCCAGATGATGACCAGGTGACAACGGCGCGCGATCAATCGACGCTGGGCCGCGCCATCCAGGACCGCTTTCCGCGCTATTATCGCTACTTCTCGACGTTGACATTCAACTACCACGGCCATTCGATCGCCAACCACAATCATCTGCTCGGCGCCGTCGAGGGCGTCGACGGAATCAAGACCGGCTATACCCGCGCGTCCGGCTTCAATCTGGTGACATCGATGCGCCGCGGCAACCGGCATCTGGTGGGCGTGGTCATGGGAGGCCGCAGCGGCGGTTCGCGTGATGCCATCATGCGCAGTCTGCTTGCTGAAAATCTCGAGCGAGCCTCAACCAAGCGCACCGTCGCGGCGATCGTCGAACGCAATCCTGCCGATGCCAATACCGACGTTGCAGAAGCCGAGGCCGCAACGCAGCCCGCGCAGATGGTTCAGGTCCAGGGTGCCGTGCAGGCTGAGCCGGCCACACCGCCAGCCTCCCGTCCGGCCGCCCCGGCATCACGAAGCTTGATCTCGGCCGCAGCGGCCGCCGTGCCGCAGCCCAGGTCCGAACCCGCGCCGTTTACCAACGGCGTGATTCAAACCCAGCCGATCGCGGCGATCCCCGGTTCGTCCGAACCGATGAAGCCGGTCAAGGTGAAGACCGTCCAGATCAAGGCGGGACAGGTCAAACTGGCCTCAGCCGGCGCCGCGCAGCCGGCCATCACCAGTGCCATACCAGCCCGTGCGGAAATGCCGGAGACATCGAGCGCGGTCGTCGCCAAGGCTGAAACGGTAAAGACCGATACCGCCAGGACCGAAATGCCGCCGCAGCCGGCGAACCACGGCACCGGAAACGGCTTGCTCGGCGTATTGCCGGCATCGAGCGTGCCGTCCCCGGCCGCTTCGCAGGCCATGGCTTACGCCGATCCCTCCCCCCGCGCCCAACGGCAGCCGCAAACCGTTCAGCAAAACGGTGCCATCAAACCAGAGGTGCACACGGGATGGATCATTCAGGTTGGTGCGCTGGAGAGCGAAAGCGAAGCACGGCACCGTATCGATGCCGCGCGCAGTCAGGCCCACGGGCTGCTCAACAAGGCTGATCCGTTCACCGAACCGGTGGTCGCCAAAGGCGACAGAAAGCTGTTCCGGGCCCGGTTCGCCGGCCTCGACCGCGATCAGGCGGAAGCCGTATGCCGGGCGCTGAAGCGCGGCGACATTTCCTGCATCACCATTCGGAACTGATCGACCTCACCGTCATGTCGGCGCCCCGATGAAACCGGGGCCTTTGCAAACCTCTCGTCAAGATTTTGCGGTTAAACCTACAGGGATGAATGATCGACCACGCCGGATAACGGCGGGCGGCAACGGGGCGTCAAGCGGAGAAGGAAGCAGAAGCGGCTCGCAGTACTCAGCGTTTGGTAGCGTTGCCGGAGTTAACTGTGATGCGTACGAAGCAAAACATCCTTGGCCTCGTTTACACGGGCGGCGAGGTACGTCGACCCCCCCTGGTCGGGATGCAGTTTCTTCATGAGCGCTCGGTGCGCCCGGCCGATCTCGTCGCGCCCCGCCCCCGGCTGCAGGCCAAGGATCTGATAGGCCTCCTCGTCCGTCATTTTGCCGCTCGCCGCCGAGCGGCCCTGCCCCCTTGCCGCATCAGCCTGCGGGTCCTGACGCCAGGCGGGAAACCTGCGGTCCAGATAGCTTTCAAGTAACGGCACGCTTTCGGCGTCCAGCCCAGGAATCATCGCAATCAACTGCGGCAAATCGAACTCCTCAAGGGAGTGGCC
>JBAVEE010000411.1:0-8158 GCA_049587575.1 Bradyrhizobium sp. | reverse complement strand
CGCCCGATACCGCGCCCGGCGCCGGTAACGATGATGGATTTGTCCTGGAGTGATTTGGTCATGGGGATGCTCCGGTTCCTGATCGTTTGCTTAATCACCTCGCCCCGCTTGCGGGGAGAGCGACTGTCTTTGTGGTCAAGCGTTTTTTGGCTGCCATGGGGTTTTGTCCCGCAAGACTGCGTTGAGGATGGTGAGGAGCTTGCGTGCGACGGCGACGATCGCCACCAGCTTGGGCTTTCCGGCCGCGACGAGCCGATCCCGGAACTCCTTGAGTTGGGGATTGAAGCGCGCAGCCACCATTGCGCCCATGAACAGAACGCGGCGTACGCTGGATCGGCCGCCGCCGATGAAGCTCTTGCCGCGCCACTGGCCGGACTGCCGGGTCCACGGCGCCAGCCCGGCAAGTGCTGCGATCTGCCGACGGTCGAGCAATCCCAGCTCCGGCAGCTCGGCAATCAATGTACGCGCGATGGTCGGACCGATGCCGGGCACGGAGGCAAGCAGATCTTCCTTCTCGGCCCAGGCCGGCGAGCCCCGCACATGATCGCCGATCTCACCGTCCAGATCGGAAAGTTCCTTCTCCAAGGCCTTGCGCAGCCGGGCAATGCTCTTTTTCAGGCGCGCGCTGGTGAGGCGGCGTGCGCGCTGGCTTTCGGCTGCGATCATATCGACGATCTGGCGCCTTCGGGCAACGAGATCGGCAAGCATCTGCGTGGTTTCATCGGGCAATTGGCGAACCTGCGGTTTGGTTGCCTCGGCGAAATGCGCGATCACAGCGGCATCGATCGGATCGGTCTTGGCACGTCGGCCGAGTGCGTTGGCAAAGGCCCGCACCTGGGCCGGGTTGACCACCACCACCGGCAAACCGGCGCCGGCAAGGCCCGCCGCAACCACCGTCTCGAACCCTCCGGTGGCCTCGATCGCAACAAGCTTGATCGAGAGGGGTTTCAGCCGTTCGATCAACTCGTCGATCCCGGCGCCCGTACGGTTGACGGCAAAACTCTCGCCATTGGGCCGTACCGCCACGTCCAGCCGGTCTTTCGATACATCGATGCCAACATAAATCGCGTCCATCTGATCCCATCCTTGCGCAAGCGGGCTCGCCAAGCGGCCCAAGCGACTGTTCGGGTTCAATGGAACGGCAGGCGAAGACCCTCGCTCTCCCACGGGCTTGGTGTCCCTCAGGTCACACGGTCTCCCGCCTGCCACCGCAACGCTAATCCTAGCAGAGTCGGCAATGTTCAAGTTACAAGGTGAACTGGACTCACGTTCGCCTATTCAATTCAAAATCACGACGCCTTATTCGCCGTCATGATCGGCGCAAAACCCTCACGGTTGGCGCGCCAGGCCCGCTGATATTCCATGATGCGGGCGGTTTCATCGGCGACGCGCGGGCCGAGCGTGCCGGCTATCAAATGAAGCGTGGTGTCGATGCAGAGCGTCACCCCGCCGCCGGTCACGACCGCGCCGGTATCCACCAGCATCGCCTCGCGCACGTCGATCCGCGGATAACCCGCGCGCATCATTTCGAGCGGGGAGGTTTCCGGCGCCACCACCTCGCGCTTGGTGGTGGCGGGCCCGCCATCCAGCACGCCGCTCGCGGCCAGGATCATGCCGCCGGTACAGACCGATGCAACGCGGTGCGAGGCGTGGACGCGTCTTATGTAATCGAGCGTGGCGGGCGCCCTGGCCTGCGCGACCCAGCCGGGGCCGCCGGTGACGATGACGAGATCGCAAGCCGGCGCATCGTCGATGCCGAAATCGGCCGACACCTTCAATCCGTTGGCGAGCGCGACCGGTCCTGCACGGGGTGCAATGGTACAAATCGCGATCTCGGGCGCGATCCGGCGCGCCATCGACAGCACCCCGAAGGTCGCAAGATCGATCGGTTCGACGCCGTCATAGATGAAAATGCCGAACTGCACGCGCGGACCTGTCCTAGTCTGCGAGCGAGCCGCCTTTGGTCTCGCGCGCAGCGATGGCTGCGGCAAGCGTAATGAGCGCCAGCACGATCATCATGACAGACACGCCGGTGGTGCCGCCGAGATATCCGGCCATCGCGGTCGCGATGATCGGCGCGAAGCCGCCGCCGATCGCCGCCGAAACCTGGAATCCGAAGGAAGCGCCGCTATAGCGGACGCGCGAGCCGAACAGTTCGGGGAAGTAGGCGGATTCAGGCCCGAACATCATGCCGTGGCCGAAGTTCATCGCGATCATGATCGCGGCGAAGATCAACACCGTGCTCTTGCTCTCCAACATCCAGAACAGCGGGAAGGCAAAGGCGATCGTGAACAGCGCGCCGAGAATGTAGAGCGGCCGCCGGCCGATCCTGTCGGACAGCCAACCGAACAGCGGCAGACTGATGAGTTCCAGCAATGCGGCATACATCACGGCGTCGAGCATCATCGGCTTCGGCAGGCCGAGCCTGGTGGTGGCGTAGCCGACGACGAACACCGTCAGCATGTAGACCCAGGACACTTCGGAGAGCTTCAGGCCGACCGCGATCAGAAATGTCCTGGTGTTCTTGCCGACGGCCTCGACGACCGGATTTTTCGACAGGCCGTCGCGCATCCTGAGTCCTTCGAAGACCGGCGTCTCCGGCACGCGCGATCGAACGAAGGTGCCGACCGCGAGCAGCACGATGCTGACCAGGAATGGGATGCGCCAGCCATAGGCCGCGAAATCGGCGTCGGGCAATTTGGTGACAAGCGCGAACACCAGCGTCGCCAGCACCAGCCCGATCGGAAACCCGATCTGGACGAAGCTCGCGTAAAAGCCGCGGCTGTCGGCCGGCGCGTGCTCGAGCACCATCAGCGAGGCGCCGCCCCATTCGCCGCCAAGGCCGATGCCCTGAATGATGCGCAGCAGGATCAGGAGAATCGGCGCGAATACCCCGATCGAGGCATAGGTCGGCAACAGCCCGATGCAGAATGTGCTCAGCCCCATGATGAACAGCGTCAGCACCAGCATCGATTTGCGGCCCAGCCGATCGCCGAAATGGCCGAACAGCGCGCCGCCGAGCGGACGCGCCAGAAAGCCCACGGCGTAGCTGCCGAGCGCGGCCAATGTACCGGCGAGCGGATCGAAGGTCGGAAAGAAAGCCTTGTTGAAGACGAGCGATGCCGCGGTGGCGTAGATCAGAAAATCATACCATTCGATGATGGTTCCAAAACAGCTCGCGAATACGATCGAATTCATTTTCGAGCGCTCGATGCCGACGATCGGCGCTGTGGCAGTCATCGTCATGTGGCCTCCGGCGAAATGCACTGGACCCCGAAAGGCGGGGAGGATGACTGCAATGAATGCAAGCGGCATGCCGGACCGCTGCGCCCCTTTTCCATCCCGGGATGGGACGGACGCGCCCTGAGGTCGCCTCCCCCTGTACCAAAACGGTCCGGCGATACCGTCCGAGCCGCCAAAACGAGCACGGCAACTTGTGTCCGATGTACGCGCCATCGACCGCAGAAACGTTGAAGTTCCGTCTTGCCGCGGCGCTGAACGCTGCAATCGACCGAGCTTCCGCATCCCTCGCTCGCGGCAAGCCGATCCGCGAGCGATCCAGTTTGAAGCGTGACTACCTTCGGCCGCCGTACCCGCCCCCGCCACGCATGCCGCCGCCATAGCCGCCTCCAAAACCGCCCATGCCGATCCCGATGCTTTCGACGATGACGCCTGGCGGAACGTAACCCGGCGGCGGACCGGGCGGACCGCGTTCGACGACGACGTCGTCGTCACTGCCGCGGGGCCTCCGGCGCTTCGGCGGGGTCTTGTCGACCCGCCTGGTCGGCGGCATCGGCTCGACCTTCTTGATGAGCGGCTGCACCGGCGTCACCGGGCAGGGACAGGTCGGTCCCAGCGCGACATTGGTCGGAGCGAAGGCGCCGGGGAGCGTGCGGTTTAAGACGCGCATCTGCATCCTGCGCGCGGTGGCCGCCAGATCGCTACCCGCATAGCTCGCCAGGAAAGCCTCGAACGATGCGGACGTGTTGGTTGCGACCGCGACTTCCCACGCCTGCATCTCGCGACGGCGCTCCAGCAGCGAGCGCACCCGCGGCATGTAGGACGACTGGGCGAACAGCGCGGTAAATGCCTGATAGGCGGCGACCGTGTCGTCCGCGATGACAAGCTCGTAGGCGACTTTCGGGTCCTTGCCGCCGAGGTCCCGGCGCCAGTCGTCCGCGTTGCGCACCACCGGCGCCTGCGGCTTCGGCGCCTCCGCGCCGGCGCCCGAACCCTTGTCGCCTGGAAAGAACCTGAAGTCGCTCGTCAGCGATGAACTTTCCCACGGGATCTGCCGGCCCTCGGTCGCCTGGTTCACCGAGACACGGACGCGCTTGAAAGCTTCCTCGATCGGCAGATTCGGCTCCCTGGCGACCGAGAGCAGCGCCGTCGTGTAAGGGCTGTCGGCGCCGTTGCCATCCTCCGCCTCCGCCCCCGGCGAGGTCGAGAAGGAAATGAACGATCCGGGCGCGCCGGCCCTGGTGTTGACGATCGCAAGGCCGTGGCCCGCGGTCTGGTTCAGCGCCGGAAACGGGTTGTTGCGGCAGGCATCGAGCATGAAGATGCGCATCCGCGTCGGCAACTCCCCCAGCGTGTTCATCAGATCGTTGAGCCGGACCGCCTGCAGCGGAATGTCGGCTTCGCGCTTCGGATCGACATCGACCGGCACCAGATAGTTTTCGCCGTCGATTTGCAGCCCGTGGCCGGCATAATACACCAGCGCGACCGTATCGGGTCCGCTCGCCGCCACCTTGGCGGCGAAGTCACTGATGGTCTGGCGCATGTCGTTTTGCGCCAGATCGACAGCCGCGGTTACGTCGAAGCCGGCGCTGCCGAGCAAATCGACCATTTGCTTGCCGTCGTTCGCCGCATTGGGCAATGCCGGCACCGCACGATAGGCCGACTGGCCGATCACCAACGCCACGCGGCTTTCCGCCGAGGCGACTTCGGATGTCGAAATCTGGCAAAGCAGCAAGAGCGCAGACAGAAACAACACATCGCGAAAAACCGGGCGGCGCATGATGACACCTCATCGCAATAGTTTCACGGCATGATGCCAGCTTTCCTACATCTGCGCCAACGCGTCGTATGTGAGCCACCTCACAGCGGGCCCGGCGACCTGGATTAAATAACGATAGCAAGGCTGTGCGGCCCGCCGCGCGAGATCGAGACGCTGGCGCGAATTCAAGCAATTCGCCGCGGGACTCCAAAAGGAGGGCTGTCATTACCGCTGAAGGCGGGTAATCTGGTATTTCAGAGGCGCCGCTGATCAATCGAAGGGCTGCGGCGTGCTGAATTTGCCGCATTCGCTGGGCATGACGGCCCCTTGGCTTGATTGTGATCGGTCTTGCCTTAAATCCATGTAACAATTCCGCGCCATCCGGATTCGACATGACCGCCAGAAACAACGCCTTTTTCTCCGACCTTCTCGCCTCGATTTCCGAGCGCGGCCGCACCCTGCTCCGCCGTGCCGGGTCGTCCGATGACAAGCAGGACGCGTCCGATCTGATCGAGTTATGCGAGGCGTTGCTATCTGGCCGGGGCGAGGCCTCCGGCACCGCGATGGCGCGCGAACTGCTCGACCGCTACCATCACCTCGACGAGACCGGCCGGCGTTCGTTCTTCGACAATCTGGCCCGCAATTACGGTCCGGACCGGGAACGGCTGGCGCACGCGATCGAGAGCTGGCGTGCGCAACCGAACGATGCCGACGCCAGCGACCTGCACTTTGCCTCCGAGCCGCGGCGGCAGGAACTGATCCGCCGGCTCAACCGCGCGCCGGGCGGCACGGGCGAACTGGTGGCGATGCGCGCCGATTTGCTCGATCTCATGAATGGCGACAAGGACCTTGCCGCGCTCGACCGCGACGTCGTGCATTTATTGGCCTCATGGTTCAACAGGGGGTTTCTCGTGTTGCGCAGGATAGACTGGTCGACGCCAGCGAACATTCTGGAAAAGATCATTCGCTATGAGGCGGTGCATGAGATCCGGGACTGGGACGATCTGCGCCGGCGCATCGACCCCGCCGACCGGCGCTGCTATGCCTTCTTTCATCCCGCGCTCGTCGATGAGCCCCTGATCTTCGTCGAGGTGGCGCTGACGGAATCGATTCCCGGCGCCATCGCGCCGCTGCTCGCCGAGGACCGCCAGCCGGTGCCGATCGAACGCGCCCGCACCGCCGTGTTCTATTCGATCTCCAACACGCAACGCGGCCTGGGTGGAATATCCTTCGGCAATTTCCTGATCAAGCAGGTGGTCGAGGAGTTGCGCCGCGAATTGCCGAAACTGGAGAATTTCGTGACGCTGTCGCCGGTGCCGGGCTTGATGCAATGGCTGAAGAAGGCGAGCGACGTTCCCGTGACCGACGAGGAGCGGACGCTGCTCGAACAGCTCGACCGGCCCGACTGGTTTGAAGATGCGGAACTGGCGGCCCAACTGCGTTCGGTCGTCGAGCCGCTCGCCGCCTATTATTTTCTGAAAGCGCGCACGCCGAAGGGCCGGCTGATCGATTCGGTGGCCCGGTTCCATCTCGGCAACGGCGCGCGGCTGGAGCGGATCGACTGGCTCGGCGATCTCTCGTCCAAGGCGCTGCGCGAATCCGCCGGCATCATGGTCAACTACCTCTATCGCCTCGAGGATATCGAGAAGAACCACGAGGCCTACGCCAACCAGGGCACCGTCGCGGCGTCCGGCGCGGTAAAGAAACTGCTGAAGAACGAAGGCCGGCGGCTATTGGATATGCGGCTGTCGTAGCCTTCGGCCACACCGACACCGCCAGGTGCTCACACATCGGCCCATATGCGGATCAGGTTGTGATAGACGCCGGTCAGTTTAACCGTTTCAGGATCATCCCGGCCGAGCCGCTCCACCAGGGACTGAATCGCGTTATCAAGATCGAAGATCAGGCTTCGGGCATGGGCATCGCGGATCATGCTCTGCAGCCAGAAAAACGACGCGACCCGCACGCCCCGCGTGACCGGCGTAACCATGTGCAGGCTGGACGCCGGATAGACCACGAGGCTGCCAGCCGGCAGCTTGATTTCGTGAGAACCGTAGGTGTCCTCTACCACCAGCTCGCCGCCGTCATACTCGTCCGGCTCAGAGAGAAACAGCGTGACCGACAAATCGGTCCGGATGCGCAGCCCAGTCAGGCGATCGCCGCGCACCGCATTGTCGACGTGAATGCCGAAATGATGCCCGTCCGCGGCGGCATAGCGATTGAACAATGGCGGAAAGATATGAAGCGGAATCGCCGCGGAAATAAACCGCGGGTTGGTCGCAAGGGCCGAGACAACGCGGTTGCCGAGTTTGCGCGAAGCCTCACTATCCGGCGGCAATTGCTCGTTGCTCTTGACGAGCGCCGATTGCGCACCGGCGGTTGAGCGGCCATCTTCCCATGCGCAACCATCCATGATGCGGCGGAAATCCGCCACTTCATCGCTGCGAAGAACATTTGGAATGCAGGTCAGCATCAGATTGCCAATCAGAATCTCGCCGAGATCACCAGGGACGCGACCCGGCCGGGGGCTTCCAGAACGAACGGCGCTGAACTCTGATACAGCGCGTCGTAATACAGCTTGTTGAAGATGTTGTTGACGAACAGTTTTACCTTCCAGTTCTTGTCGATCTTCGCCTCCACGAAGGTGTCGAAGCGCCAATAGCTCGGCAGCGACGTACCTTCGTTGGCGGCGAGCAATGTGCCGCCGTAGATTTTCGACCGGAAGACGGCCTGCCCGCCGAGCTCCCATACGTCCGTGAGCTGGTATTTGGTCAACAGGCTGAACGACTGATGAGCGACATTCGCGAGCGGAAGCCCGACATTGCTGGTGTACAATAGAGGATCGGCCGGCGCGACCAGCGACTTCGTCACCTCGGATTGCATCAGCACGAGCCCGCCGAACAGGCTCCATTTGTCGGTAACCTTGCCGCCGGCGCCGAGATCAATACCTCTGATGCGATAGGCTGCGCCCGCGCTGATGCACGGTACCGTGCCGGCTGTATCCGCGGGATAGGGACAAGTTGCGGTCGCCGTCGCGGGCGTTACGTTCACCGCCTCACGCGCGTTGCTCTTTTCGGTCTGAAACAGCGCCGCCGTCACCAGCAGATGGCGCTCGAACAATTCCCATTTGGTGCCGACTTCAATGGCCTTGTTCTGTTC
>JBAVEE010000410.1:0-12239 GCA_049587575.1 Bradyrhizobium sp. | reverse complement strand
GCTAAGGTGGGGATAGCTCGGCACCACCGTCGCGACAGGCTGCGCGTGTCTGTATCAGGTCGCCATCGACCGGCCGCGCGCTGTTTTCAGCCAAAGCAGCCATGCGCGATCGATCTGCCCGTCGTTGGTTCGTGCCGTTGCGATCGCCTCATCCTCCGTCAGGTAGGTCACGGGTCCCAGTCTCATCGCTTCCGACTGCAGGCGCGCGCCGACTTCCGTGTACACTGCCCGGAACACCGCCTGGCGCAAGCTGCTCCCAACAACCGTTGAGCCGTGACCGCGCATCAATACGGCGGCGCCCTGACCGAGGCTTTGCGCCAGCGCCGCGCCAAGGCGGCGATCGCGGATCAGGAGATCACTCCCCGGCCCCGCAACATCGCGGATTTCGAATACGGGTGTCGCCGCGCCAAGAAAGCCGCACATATGGCAAACCGGCCGCAGCCTCGTGCCGCTCACCACGCTGAACGGGACGACCGCGGGCGAGTGGCTGTGCACAATGGCAACCACATCCGGCCGACAGCGGTAAATCTCGCTGTGGATGAACCGCTCCAGATACACGGCCGGCCCTCCCGCCTCGGTCGGAGCCCCGTCGAGATCGAACGCAAGCACGTCCTGGGCGGTGACCAGTGCGGGTGCCATGCTTCTGGCGAGTAGAAAGCGATCAGGCCGAACTGGATGACGCTGGCTGACATGGCCGAACCCGTCCACCACGCCCTGATCAAACAGGATATGGTTTGCGTCCACCAATTCGCGGATCGCCGAGGAAACTGACTCGGATGCAGTATCGGACATGGTGGACGGCCGTTCCCAATGATGAGCTCGCTCTTGCGGGAGATAGTATGGACCCATACGATGCTTCGCAAGAACGCCATCAACCCCCTGGGTCTGCGCATGTCCTCCACAGCCGCACGAGCCGCGTCCGTTCGTCAACGTTCGCCGGTCGTCCACCACCCCCACGCGCTGACCGACCGCAGCCTGAGCTTTCTCGTGCGGCAGGCCCACCGGGCTTTTGTGGCCAGGCTTGCCGACAGGCTGGTGCCGCACGGCGTCAGCGTCGCGGAATGGGCTGTGCTTCGCAGGCTGTGGCAGCAGGAAGGCCTTACCCAGGTTGATCTCGCCGATTGCATGCGGGTCAGGAAGGCATCGCTGACCGCAGTTCTGACGAGCCTGGAACGCAAGGGTTTCATACGTCGGACACGGCGCGGGGAAGACCTTAGGAAGTACCACCTTTTCTTGACGGAAGGCGGACGAGGGCTGAAGGAGAAATTGCTTCCGATCGGCGGTGCCATCAATCGAGAGGCGGTTGCCGGCATTGATCCCGATGAGGCGGCGTTGGTTACGTTGCTTCTCGAAAAGGTCATCGCCAACCTTGAGGGCCGGTGATCTCTGTCAAACGAGTAAAACCATGGCGGTCAGCCGCCGGGCAAAGGGGGGGACATGGCGGCGGGCGTTCTGGATGTTGGTGCGTTGATCGAATCACGGCCGATCGGTCGCATGCAATGGATCGTGGTCGGGCTCTGCGCATTGGTGGCGATGCTGGATGGGCTGGATCTGCAGTCGATCGGCCTGGCGGCGCCGGCGATGATCGGCCAGCTCCACATCGCCCCGCATGTCTTCGGATACGTGTTCAGTGCGGCCTTGGCGGGTCTTGCGCTTGGCGCCTTTCTGCTCGGACCGCTGGCCGATCGGGTCGGCCGCAAACGTGTCCTTGTCGGCGCCACCCTCTGCTTCGGGCTTTTTACGCTCACGACGGCTTATGTCGGCGGTCTCACGGAACTGCTTGTCGTCCGCTTCCTCGCCGGCTTCGGGCTGGGCGGAGCGATGCCGAGCTTCATCAGCCTCGCATCGGAATATGTGCCGAAAGCGCGCCGCGCCACCATCGTCAGCCTGCTTTGGGCTGGCTTTCCGCTCGGCGGTGTCATCGGCGGACTGGTCGGATCGTGGATCATTCCGGCCTATGGCTGGCAATCGATTTTCCTTGTGGGTGGCTTCCTGCCGATCGTGTTGTCGGCCATCCTGGCGATGGTGCTGCCGGAATCGGCGAGTTTCCTGGTCGCGGCCGGCAAGTCGAGAGAGCGGATCGCCGCCACGCTGCACCGAATTTTCCCTGACCTGTCGACTGCGGCCGACATTCAATTCGAATTCACCAGGGAGGTCGCACCAAAGGCAACCGTGCTTGAGCTGTTCCGGTCCGGACGCGCCACCGGCACTTTTCTCCTCTGGGTCAGCTTTTTCTTCGCCTTCATGATCCTGGTTACGAATTCGGCATGGAGTCCGATTCTGCTGCGCCGCGTCGGCATCGCTCCCGAGCAGACCGCGCTGGCGCTGGCGCTGTTTAATTTCGGTTCGTTGTTTGGTTCCGGAGCCGCCGGAATGCTGTTGCATCGCCTTGGCATTTTGCGAGTGTTGCCGCCGACCTTGGCGCTGGGTGCGTTGGCCTATGCGACGGTCGGATGGTCCGCACCTTCGCTCGACGCCGTCATGATCGCGCAGGGCCTGTTCGGGCTGCTGATGGGGTGTGCCAGTTCAGGCCTGATAGCGCTGTCGGCGATCTATTACCCGGTCGCGATCCGCTCGACCGGTGTCGGCTGGGCCACAGGGATCGGCCGGCTTGGGTCCGTTACGGGGCCTCTCCTGGTCGGCCAGATGGTCGGCGCCCAATGGCAGGTGCCGACGATTTTTGCCGTCGTCGGAGGATCGGTGTTGATCGGCGCCGCGGCGAGCACGCTGATGGGTTGGCGCCGGCGCCCCGATTCCGCGGGGCCGCTAATGACCAGCACAAGCACTGCATCGCACGCCTGATTTTGAAGGGACGCCCATGAGCAAGCTGCAACTTTCGGTCGCGATCGGCGACTATGACCGGATGCGTCCGTTGGTGGACGGCCTGGTGCAGATCGACGGCGTCGATCCGCAAATCATGCTGCTGGAGCCGGAGGAGATCTTCTTCCGTGCCTTCAGGCATGCGGATTTCGACATCTGCGAGCTGTCGCTCTCCAGCTACAGCGTCAAAACCGCGGCCGGAACCAGCCCTTACGTCGCGGTGCCGGTTTTCCCGTCCCGCGCCTTCCGGCACACCTCGGTTTACGTCCGCACCGACCGGATCAAGTCGCCCGCCGACCTCAGGGGACGCCGCGTCGGGGTACCGGAATATCAGCTCACAGCGAATATCTGGGTCCGTCTGTTCCTTGAGGAGGACTACGGAATTCGTCCCTCCGACATCACCTGGGTTCGAGGCGGCTATGAGCACCCCGGTCGCGTCGAGAAGATCAATCTCAACTTGCCGGCCGACGTCGTCGTCGAGAATGCAGGTGCGGATGTCACCATCTCCGATCTGCTCGCGAGCGGAGAGCTGGACGCGGTGATCGGGCCGCGTGCCCCCTCATGCTTCGATCGCGGCCATCCCAATGTCGGCTATTTGTTTGCCGACCCGCAGCAGACTGCAACCGACTGGTATCGGCGGACCCGTCTCTTTCCGATCATGCACACGCTGGGAATCCGCCGCGCGCTTGCCGAGAGGCATCCGTGGTTGCCGGTCGCGGTGTTCAAGGCGTTTGAGCGCTCCAAGGCGATCGCTGTCGCGAAGCTCGCCGACACTTCCGCCACCAAGGTGACATTGCCCTTTGTCGAGGAGCAATTGCGGGCGGCCCGCCTGCTGATGGGCGAAGATTTCTGGTCTTACGGATTGGAGCCGAACCGCCACGTGCTGAGCCGTTTCCTGCAACGCCACCACGCGGAGGGATTGTCGGCCCGCCTGCTCGCTCCGGAAGACCTGTTTCATCCGGCATCGCTGGAGCTGCACAAGATATAAGGATCGCACTTCGCGGGCACGTCAGCCCGCCTGCTCCAGGGTCAGCCGCATGCCGTCATAGGCCGGGATGACGTGCGGCGGCAGGCTCTGGCGCAGCACCTCGTAGTCGAGGTCGGAATGCATGTTGGTGATGACGGCGCGGCGCGGCTTGAAACGGTCGATCCAGGCCAGCGCGTCGTTGACGCTGAAGTGGCTGGGATGCGCGGTATAGCGCAGCCCGTCGATAATCCAGAGATCGAGATTTTCCAGGAACGGCCAGCTCTCGGGTGCAATATCGCTGACGTCGGGCGTATAGGCGGCATCGCCGATCCGGTAGCCCAGTGCTGAAATATTGCCGTGCTTCAGGATGAAGGCCGAGAGCGTCACGGCACCGCCCTTGCCTTCGATCGTCCTGCTCTCCCCCGCTTCGATTGCGTGCTGGGTGAGGATTGGCGGATAGTCGCTGCCCGGCGGCGCCAGGAAGCAGTATGAAAACCGATGCACGATGTCTTTCGCGGTCGATTGGTTCAGATAGACCGGAATCCGCCTGCGCTGGTGCAGCACGACGGAGCGCAGGTCGTCGATGCCATGGGTTTGGTCGGCGTGCTCATGGGTCAGAAACACCGCGTCGATATGGTCGACATGGGCATCGATCAGCTGCTCTCGCAGATCGGGCGAGGTATCGATCACGATCCGCGTGATGCCGCTATCGGAGGTCTGCTCGGCCAGCAGCGAACAGCGGCGGCGACGGTTCTTCGGATTTTTGGGGTCGCACGCACCCCACCCGAGCGCGGGACGCGGAACGCCCGCGGAGGATCCACAGCCGAGGATCGTCAGGCGCAGCGTCATGCCGCCTCTTTCGGAGCCGACACCTTGCCGAACAAGCGGAAGAAATTTTGCGTGGTCTGCCGCGAAATCTCCTCCAGCGAGACCCCGCGCGTCTCCGCCAGCACCTTGGCAATTTCCACCACGTAGGAGGGCTCGTTGCGCTTGCCGCGAAATTTTCCGGGCGCCAAATAAGGCGCGTCGGTCTCGACCATGATGCGATCGGCGGGCAGTTCGGCGGCAAGCTCGCGCAGGCCCTGCGATTTCTTGAAAGTCAGAATGCCGGTGAATGAAATCGATAGTCCCAACGAGATCGCCTTCATCGCAAGTTCCCGCCCGCCGGTATAACAATGCAGCACCGCGCGAAACGATCCCTTTGCCATTTCGTCTTCGAGGATGCGGCCGCAGTCGTCGTCGGCTTCGCGGGTATGAATGACCAGCGGCAGTCCTGTCGCGCGGGCCGCGGCGATATGCGTACGAAAGCCGCGCTCCTGCGCTTCACGCGAGCCGTGCTGGTAGAAATAATCAAGCCCGGCCTCGCCAAACGCCACGACCTTGGGATGAGCGGCCAGTTCCACCAACGCATCCGCGGAAATGCCGTCCTCTTCATCGGCCTGATGCGGATGGGTGCCGACTGAGCAATAGACGTCTGGAAATCGCTCCGCGATCGCCAGCAATTCCTTCAGGCGTCTCACCCGTGTCGAGATGGTGACGATGCGCCCGATACCTGCGGCCGCGGCCCTCGCGACGATGCCGTCGAGATCGTCGGCGAAATCAGGAAAATCCAGATGGCAGTGGCTGTCGACAAGCATCAAACCATATCCGTTTCAAGTCGCCGATGGCTCGACGTAACGCGGAAAAACCCCGGCCGGTGCGGGAAGTTTGCTGCCCGGCTTAATGCGTGCTGCTTCGCCGAGGCTGGCAAAGTCGCGCGCGGCTTGCGGGATCGCGAGACTATCCAGCAGTTTCGTCGCCGAGTCCGGCATCGCGGGCTGCGCCAAAATCGCGATCTGCCGCACGACTTCCGCGGTTACGTACAGCACGGTGGCTTGACGCGCGGGATCGGTCTTCGCCAGCGCCCACGGCGCTTCGCCTGCGAAATAACGGTTGGCTTCCGCCACCACGGCCCAGACCGTATTGAGCGCCTGATGAATCTGCTGGGTCGCCATCGCCGTCCGTGCCAGCGCGATCATGCCGTCGGCCTGTGCCAGGATCGCCTTGTCGTTGTCGCTGAAGGCGCCCGGCTCGGGCAGCACGCCCTGATACTGCTTGGCGATCATCGACAGCGACCGCTGCGCCAGATTGCCGAGGTCATTGGCGAGATCGGCATTGATACGCGCGACAATGGCCTCATGATTGTAGCTGCCGTCCTGCCCGAACGGCACCTCGCGCAGGAAGAAATAGCGAAGCTGGTCGACGCCGTATTGATCGGCAAGATTGAACGGGTCGACCACGTTGCCGACCGATTTCGACATCTTCTCGCCCCGGTTGAACAGGAAGCCATGGGCATAGACGCGCTTCTGCACGGGGATGCCGGCCGACATCAGGAATGCCGGCCAGTACACCGCATGAAAGCGGATGATGTCCTTGCCGATGATATGAACGTCGGCCGGCCAATAATGCCAGTTCGGATCGCTCTCATCGGGAAAGCCGACGCCGGTGATGTAGTTGGTCAATGCGTCGACCCAGACATACATCACATGCTCGGGAGCGCCGGGAACCCTGACGCCCCAGTCGAACGTGGTTCGCGAAATCGACAGATCCCTCAATCCACCTTTGACGAAGCTGACGACTTCGTTCTTGCGCGAGTCCGGTCCGATGAAGTCGGGCCGCTCGGCATAAAGCGCCAAAAGCCTGTCCTGGTAGGCGGATAATTTGAAGAAATAGCTCTTCTCCTCAACCCATTCGACCGGCGTACCCTGCGGACCCCGGCGCACCTTGTCCTCGCCGACGGCGGTTTCGTCTTCGGCGTAATAGGCTTCGTCGCGCACCGAGTACCAGCCGGAATAGCTGTCGAGATAGATGTCGCCGTTATCGGCCATCCGCTTCCATATTTCCTGGCTGGAGCGGTGATGTTGTTCTTCCGTGGTACGGATGAAGCGGTCGAACGAGACGTTGAGGCGCTGGTCCATTTCCTTGAACCGCTGGGCGTTGCGCGTCGCCACCTCCATCGTCGGCAGCTTTTCGGCTTCCGCGGTCTGGATCATCTTCAGGCCGTGCTCGTCGGTGCCGGTCAGAAAGAACACATCCTTGCCATCGAGCCGATGAAAGCGCGCTAATGCATCGGTCGCAATCGCCTCATAGGCATGTCCGATATGCGGCACGCCGTTCGGGTAGGCAATTGCGGTCGTGATGTAGAAGGACTCACGGGGCAAATTGGTCGCGTTCGCCATCGTTGCGAAGGCCTTTCATCACTTTTCAATCAACGCGTGTTGATGCGGACTCGTTAGCCCGGCCGGTCACCCGATCGCCTCCGCAAGCATCCCGAACACCGAGAAAACCAGCGGTTTTCGCTCGAGATTGTATTCTGCGGTGTCGCGCGCGGCGCGGTTGATCTTTTCCCACACCTCCGCCAGCCGTGCAAGGCGCGGCAGGTTGGCGCTGGCGCCGTCGGCGTGGAGGCGTTCGCTCAGCCAGCGATCGACGCTGTCGATGAAGGCCGCGAGCGCGACCCGGTCGCTGCCGCCAAGCGCGTCTCCGAGGGCATGCAATTCGCGTGGATCGACCTGCGGCAGGGTGGCGAGCAACGCCGCAGTCCGCTTGTGAAGCTTTACGGCATCACCGCCAAACAGCGTCAGCGCGCGAGCGACGCTTCCCTCCGCCGCATCCGCCGCCTCCGACAGCGCGGGATCGTCGATCGCGACGTTTGCGGCGTGGGCCGCGGCCTGGATGACGTCGGAGGTGGAGAGCGGCCGCAAACTCAATCGCCGGCAGCGCGACAGGATCGTCGGCAACACCCTCCCCGGCGCATGGCTGACCAGAAGGAACAGAGATTGGCGTGGCGGTTCTTCGAGGATCTTGAGTAGCGCGTTGGCGGCGTTAGGGTTGAGCTCGTCGACGGTATCGACGATGCACACCCGCCAACCTTCAACCGCGGCGGTAGAGCCGAAAAAGGAGATCGTTTCCCGGGTCTCGTCGACCGTGATCACGGTCCGCATCACACCCTTGTCGTTCGGTTTCCGTTCGAGCGCGAGCAGGCCGCCATGCGCTCCCGCCGCGATATGGCGGGCTACGGGATCAGACGGATCAACCTGGAGCGTTTCGACACGCTGCATGTCGGGGGCAAGCGGATCGCGATGGGCGAGCACGAACCGCGCCATTCGATAGGCCAGCGTCGCCTTGCCGATGCCTTGTGCGCCCCCGATCAACCAGGCATGGGGAATGCGCCCGCTGCGATAGGCATTCAGCAAAGCCGCCTCGGCTTCGCGGTGCCCGAACAGGACAGCGGTTTCGCGCGGATGAGGGACCGATGTCTGAGTTTCGACTTGGCGGCCGCTCATGCGGAACTCGCCAGATTGCCGGTGCCGGTTGCGAAAAAGCGGTCGCGCAGCGTCGACCATATGTTGGCGGCAACGACACCGGGTTTGGCGGTTGCATCGATCAGCACACATCGCTCCGGTTCGGCGGCGGCGATTCGCCGGTACGCGTCGCGCAATTGCTGATGGAACTTGACGTCTTCCGCTTCGAATCGGTCGGGTGCGCCGGCGCCGCGACGGACCGCCGCGCGCTGCATGCCGACCTCCACGGGGACGTCGAGAATAATGGTCAGATCCGGCTTGAGATCTCCGATCGTGACCCGCTGCATGGCGTTGAGAACCGCGGGCGCGACCTGCCCCAGGCTGCCTTGATACACGCGCGTGGAATCCGAAAAGCGGTCGCAGAGCACCCATATTCCCTGCTTGAGAGCGGGCTCGATGACGGTGCGCACATGGTCGTCGCGCGCGGCCGCGAAGAGCAGCGTTTCCGCGTCGGGGCCCAATAGCTTGCCCATGCCGGACAACACCAGATGCCTGATGATTTCGGCGCCCGGCGATCCTCCGGGCTCGCGGGTGACAATGGCGCGCAATTTTGCGCCGGCCAGGCGCGCGGCGAGCGTCTTGATCTGGGTGGATTTGCCGGATCCTTCGCCGCCCTCAAAGGAGATGAATCGCCCACGCCCTGGAATTCGTTTGACCGCTGCCTCGGCCATCGTCAGAGCTTCTCGGCGCCCGCGCGAAACGCCCCGATCACCAATTCGCTCGCGCCATCGATCGCCCGCCGCATTGTCGATCCCCGGCCGACCGATTCCGCCGCATACACCGGCGCCTCCACAGCGATGTTGCCGCCGCGCCAGACCTTTACGATGCCGACCTGCTGGCCGGAGTCGATCGGCGCACGTACCGGTCCAGTGTAGACAACCCGCGCAATCAACTTGTCGGAGCCGTTCTTCTGCACCATCACCTTGATCGGATCGTGACTGGCGAGCTTCACCGAACGGCTGTCGCCGCCGAACACCTTGGCGTAGCCGACCGGCTGCTCCGCCGCGAACAAGGTCCGTGCTTCAAAATTGCGGAATCCCCATTCCAGCATTTTCTTCGCCTCGGAGGCGCGGTCCTCGGGATCGTCGAGGCCGTTGATGACGACGATCAGCCGAATACCGTTCTGTACGGCGGAGCCGACCATGCCGTAGCCGCCCTCCTTGGTGTATCCGGTCTTGAGGCCGTCCGCGCCCTCGAGGGAATTCAGCAACGGATTGCGGTTCTGCTGCCGGATCTTGTTCCAGGTGAATTCCTTCTCGCCAAACAATTTGTAGAAATCGGGGTAGGTCTGAATGATGTAACGCGCGAGTTTGGCAAGCTCGCGTACGGTCATCTTGTTGCCGGGATCCGGCAGGCCGTTGGAATTGGCGAAGGTCGACCGTGTCAACCCGAGTTCGCGCGCACGCGAGGTCATCATCTCGGCAAAGGCGCGCTCGTTGCCGGCGATTCCCTCCGCCAGCACCATGCAGGCGTCATTGCCGCTTTGAATGATCGCGCCGTGCAGGAGATCGTCCACGGCAATTTTGCTGTTGATGGCGGCAAACATGGTCGAGCCGCCCGCGGGCGCGCCACCCTTGCGCCAGGCGTTTTCGCTGACACGATATTCGTCGGTCAGTTTGACGTCGCCCTGCTTGATAGCATGGAAGACCACTTCGGCGGTCATCAGCTTCATCATGCTGGACGGCGCTCTCAGCTCATCGGCGTTCTTCTCGAATAACACGCTGCCGCTCGAGGCCTCCATCAGGATCGCGGTCGGCGCATCGCCGTTGAACCCGCCCTCCTCCTTCTTGGCACCTTGCACGCTATTGTTGGCGGCATACACGATGCCGCCCCAGCCCACAGCGCAGGCGGTGATGACCGCGATCAGGCTGCGGGTTCCGGTCGCCGACCTTGATTTGCGGGATAACCTGACTGTCATCGGGGTGCTCTGAGCGGGCGTTCTAACAGTTGGAAGTACCGCGAACAACACGGGTTTTCTTACGCCGCGACCGCACCGATCAGAGGGCGGACGTCGCTCAGACAGTCTTGTTGCTCTCTCATACGGATCCCCCCGACAAAATCGGGGAAACGGGCCGAAAAGCGATGCAATCCTCGCGGCTTATTCCGCGATCGGGACCGGCGGCGCGAGCGTCCCGTCGAGGCGGCTCAATACAGCCCGCGGCCGGCCAGCAACTCGCTCGGCCCCTGGGTGTCGGCATAGGCGGAGACCGGTCTGACCCCGGACGAATAGCGGTCATCAGGCTCATACGACACCGCGCGCGGATTATCCAGAACGCGCCCGCTCGAACGCGATCGCGCCGATGCGGACATCTCGGATGTCGCCGAAATCGACGCCTGATCTGCCGAGGTATTGCCGAGGCTGTAGGGCCTCCCCTCCGGCAGCGGAACCTCGCCGCGAATCGGACGCCCGGCTGACGAGATTTCCGGAACGAACGGGTGGGCGGACGCTACCCGGACCAGTGACGGCGACGGCGCCGGCACGCCGGTGCGCAACGTGGCCATGAGCTGGCGGTCGTCGGAGCCTTCGAGCGGTGCGCGACCGACATATTCGACCCGCACCCGCGCAACGCCATGGCCCTTGAACTCGAGCAGTTCGGCCGCCCGGCTGGAGACGTCCATCAGCCGGTTGCCGTGGTAGGGCCCGCGGTCATTGACGCGGACGATCAGCGATTTGCCGTTGCTGAGATTGGTCACCCGCGCATAGCAGGGCAAGGGAAGCGTGGGGTGCGCGGCACTCAGCGAGGCCATGTCAAACACTTCGCCATTGGCGGTAAGGCGGCCGTGGAAGTCGTCGCCGTACCAGGAGGCCAGGCCCTCCTCGCGATAATTGACATCCTCCTCGGGGACATAGACCCGCCCCGCGACGGTGTAGGGTTTGCCGACGCGGTACGTGCCCCCGCCCTTCGGCACGGGTTCGCCGAAAGCAACGACCCGGGGGCTTGAGGAAACGCCATATTTGGGATCGACCCGGCTGGCGATACCCGACGAAGCGCAATTGGCGAGAACAAGGCATGCCGCCACGGCCGCCACCCCGCGCGCCGCGCTAAAAACCGGATTTGACCGTCGAATCCCCATCCGCCCCAATTGCCATTCCACCGCGGCCGCATGCATATTTCATGCGCTTGGCGGCCGCGCGTCCCCGATGCAGCCCACTTCCGCATCAATGTATGAATATACCGCAGCCTGAACACGGCGGAAATGGGGACAGGGGCGGCGTGGTAAACGAATCATTGCCTTTTTGCGAGCCTTGATGCCCGGCGCGGGGGCGCGCCCAGCCTTCGCTTGCAATCCGGCATGGGTTCGCTCATGAGGGGCACAACGGAAGGGTGGCCGAGTGGTTTAAGGCACCGGTCTTGAAAGCCGATGGGTAACGTTCCAAGCAGTTTCGTTTCGTCATTTTGTGAAGGTTTTTGTTGGACTTCCACCGATCAGCGATGATGTATTGTACCGGTTGGTTAGGTCGCATCCTGCGGTGTTTGGGTCCAACATTGGGTCCAGGATGTGGACCCGGTCGGCTCCCCATCGAACGCAATCGCGTCGTTGCTGGCTATTTGCCCTCTGCCGATCAATGCGGGGCGATCGCACGGCAGGGCGGACTTTCCTTTGAACCTATTGCGGCGGGTTGACGACCTACATACGAAGCGCCGCGATCCCCCATCCCCCGCTTCATTCTTAGAAAGCCCCGCCCCCACCCCACAGGCGGGGTTTTCGTTTGGACCCATTGCCGAGCCTAGGAATGCCGCTGACGCGTCGGCTGCCGGACAACTCAGCACCTGTGGAAAACGAGTACAGAGAGTCACCCACTGGCCCGTAACGTGCATCTAAATCATCACCTAGGCGGGTGCTGATAACCTCGGTTTTTGCCCAAACGTTTCCTCCCTAGACCTTGGCCGTCGCACCTCCCGGCTGCGGCGGTCAATTTTTCATTTACACACGAAACCATTTTCACCGCGTAGCGCAACCGTGTTGAAACAGTCGACGCGTAGAATGTCCTCCCAAGCGCCGAGAAGGTGCAGGAGGCTCAAGTGAACCATTCAATTTATAGCGCCGACCGTCGGACACATTTGAAAATCGTAATGATCGCAGCGATTGTTGGGATCGCTTTGGCC
>JBAVEE010000409.1:0-7163 GCA_049587575.1 Bradyrhizobium sp. | reverse complement strand
TTCCGCCGGGTTGTTCAAGCCTGGTGTCCCGAACGCGGTCGATCAGCCGGCGTTTCCGCTCATTCAGAATTCGCTCTACTTCAACGGATTGCGCCGGACCTTGGGCCCGGCCACGCTCGCCGCGCTCGATCAGGCGATTTCTCCGCAGGACTGGAACACGCTGTTTCTGTCGTCGCCCGAGTTCATGCGGTGAGCATCGCCGCAAAGAGGGATCGCTACCGATGAATCGTCGTGATCTGATCAAGGCTTTTGCAAGCCTGGTCCCGCTGACGGTGGCGGGCCGAGTCTGGGCCGCACCGGCCACCGACGCGCGGCTGCTGGTGGTGTTTCTGCGCGGCGCTTACGATGCCGCCAATGTCGTCGTGCCGGTATCGAGCGACTTCTATCACAGTTCGCGTCCGACGCTCGGCATCGCCAAGCCCGATGCCGGCAATCCAAACGCGGCCTTGTCGCTCGGCGCGGAGTGGGGATTGCACCCGGCCTTGCGCGACAGCATCCATCCCTTGTGGACCAGACGTGAGGTTGCCTTTGTGCCTTTCGCGGGGACCGCCGATGACCTGACACGGAGCCATTTCGAGACCCAGGATACGATCGAACTCGGCCAGTCGGCCGGCGGCTCGCGCGATTATCGTTCGGGCTTCATGAGCAGGCTTGCGGCCGAACTCACGCGCGTCAGGCCGATCTCCTTCACCGACCAGCTTCCGCTGATCTTTCGCGGCAAGTCCCAGATTGCAAACATCGGCATCAATAGCGTGGGCAAGCCTGGCGTCGACGATCGTCAGGCCCGGCTGATCAGGGACATGTATGCGCAAAGCGATCTTGCTTCCTCGGTATCGGAGGGCTTCCGGATTCGCGACGACGTTTACCGCTCGGTATCGGAGGAAATGACCGCGGCCAATCGCGGTGCGGTTTCGCCGCGCGGATTCGAGCTGTCGGCGCGGCGGATCGGCCGGCTGATGCGCGAGCAGTTCAATCTCGGCTTTGTCGATGTCGGCGGCTGGGATACCCACGTCAACCAGGGCGCGGCGACCGGCTACCTTGCCGACCGGTTGGGTGAACTCGGCCGCGCGCTGGCGGGTTTTTCCGAAGAGGTTGGAGCGGCGGGATGGCGAGACACCGTCGTCGTCGTGATCTCCGAATTTGGCCGCACCATCCGCGAGAACGGCGACCGCGGCACCGATCACGGTCACGGCAGCGTCTATTGGGTGATGGGTGGCGGCATCAATGGCGGCCGCATCGTCGGCGAACAGGTCAAGGTCGAGCAGGCCACGCTTTTCCAGAACCGCGACTATCCGGTGCTCATCGACTACCGCGCGATGTTCGCAGGCCTGTTGCAGCGGATGTTCGGCCTGGAAACCGCGAGCGTTCAGCGGATTTTTGCCGGCGTCCATCCGGCAGAACTCGGGCTGGTTTAGCGCTCCGCGGCTCGGGACATCTCCCTAACGCGCCGCCGGGGCAAACAGTGCAGTTATCTTCTTCACCATTTCCTCGGTATTGACCTGCGCGTCAGAGCCGGGTTTCCCGCGGATATCCTTGCGATAGCGCAAACGATTCCGATTTTAGCGGTGAGCTCAGGGAGCGCCGATCCAGTCTGGGTGAGGGCGGTGCCCGGAAGAAGGTTCGACCAGGCCGCGATCGAGCGCCCCCCTATCAAAACAGGCTTTGAGCCGATACGATGCCGCACCGGCATTCCAGCAAGGACAAATCGCGCGCAAATGACGATTGACCGTCCCGTCGCCGAGGCCACCGCCGTCACCGCCGCTCCCGACGTCTTGCCCCCTTCGGTTCGGCGCGGCATCTTTCTCTATCTCGGCATCCTGATCGTTCTCTTGGCCTTCGGTGGACCGTCGGGAGGCCTGATCGACATTCCCATCAGCTTTTTTCTCAAGAACAGGCTGCATCTGGAGGCGCACCAGGTCGCTCATTTCCGCCTCGTGGCGGCGATCCCGCTCTATTTGTCCTTTGTGTTCGGGTTCATCCGCGACATGTGGAATCCGCTTGGGATGAGAGATCGCGGATTCATGCTGCTGTTCGGCGGTAGCTGCGCCGTTCTCTATCTCTGCTTCGCCCTGGCGCCGATGACCTATTCGACGCTCCTCCTCGCGGTAATCCTGCTGACGACCTCGTTCCTCTTTGTCGCCAGCGCGCAAAACGGGTTAGCCTCGACGATTGGCCAGCAGCACGCGATGACCGGTCAGATCAGCGCGGCGTGGAACGTGTTCGCGTCGGTCCCCACCGTGGCGGCTCTGCTGACCGGCGGCATGCTCTCCGGCCTGCTCGAAGACAGGAATGCCGATTCCGCCGCCCGTATCCTGTTTCTCGCGGGCACAGCGATCATGACCGCGGTCGCGCTGTTTGCCCTCTGGAAGCCCAGGGACGTATTCGCGCACGTTCACGACGAACGCGGCCACGACGTGCACCCCGTGAACGACATCAGGCGGCTGTTCGGGCACTGGCGCATCTATCCGGCGCTGCTGATCTGGCTGTTGTGGAATTTCGCGCCCGGCTCGGCGACGCCGCTGCAGTATCATCTTCAGAACACACTGCACGCCACCGACGCCCAATGGGGCCAGTGGAACGCGATCTTTGCCGCCTCCTTCATTCCGACTTTCATCCTGTACGGATTTCTCTGCCGACGCTTTCCGCTGAAGAGTTTGCTGTTTTGGGGAACGATCGTCGCCGTTCCACAAATGGTTCCGCTGCTCTTCATCCATTCGGTGATGGGCGCTTTGATCGCTGCGGTTCCGATCGGACTGATGGGCGGGGTTGCCACCGGCGCCTATATGGATCTGATCATCCGGTCCTGCCCCAGGGGCTTGCAGGGCACCATGCTGATGATGTCCAGCAGCCTTTTTTTCGTCGTCTCGCGATTTGGCGATGTTCTCGGGACGACGCTCTACGATCACTACGGCAGCTTTACGGTTTGCGTCATAGCGATCACGGTTGTCTACGCCCTGATTCTCCCGACCCTGCTGCTGGTACCGGCACGCCTGATTTCCACAGCCGACGGGCAAGCGCCGGAATTCAGGTTGGCGGCGGATTAGAGCCTGGAGCAAATGACTTCGCCGGCCGCTTGGTTGTCGCATTGCGAAGCGATAGTTTGTAAGAACAGCGATCGGCCGTTGTTGCATTCGGCGGCACCAAATTGGACGGCGCATAAAGTGAGCGAAGAACCAGTACCGGATGCCGGCGAAGTTGCGCGGCGGACACCGCAGGGCAAATTGCCCGTTTTGGGTCTGTCGGCGCTCGGGATCGTGTTCGGGGATATCGGGACCAGCCCTCTTTATACCTTCAAGACCGTGCTTGGCACCGCCGAAGTCCCGTCGGACGTCGCAACCGTCCTTGGCGCGCTCTCGCTCGTGCTGTGGACGCTCTTCATCATCACCACCATCAAATATGTCTCGTTCGCCATGCGGGTCGACAATGACGGCGAGGGCGGCATCCTCGCGCTGATGGCCTTGCTGGGCGTGAAAAAGCAGCATCGGCCGACCATCGTCGCCTTCGGCCTGTTCGGGGCGGCCCTGATTTACGGCGACGGCGCGATCACGCCCGCGATCTCGGTGCTGTCGGCGCTGGAGGGACTGAACATGGCGACGCCCGCGCTGCAGCCCTATGTCGTGCCCGCCGCGGTCGCGATCCTGGTCGCGCTGTTTGCAATCCAGTCGCAGGGAACGGCGTCCATCGGCCACTTCTTCGGCCCGGTGATGCTGGTCTGGTTCGCCGCCATGGCCGCGATGGGAATTTCGGGCATCGTGCAACATCCAGCCGTGTTCGCCGCGCTCAATCCCGTCTACGGCCTGACCTATTTGTTCTCCCACGGGGTGAGCGGCTTTCTGGTGCTGGGCGCGGTGTTTCTGTGCGTCACCGGCGCCGAGGCGCTCTATGCCGACATGGGTCATTTCGGCAGATTGCCGATCAAGCTGGCCTGGTTCGCGATCGTGTTTCCGAGCCTGATCCTCAATTACGCCGGTCAGGCGGCGCTCGTGCTCGAAGGCGCGCCGACGGACGGCAATATCTTCTTCCGGCTCTGCCCCCAGATTCTGCTGATCCCGCTGATCGTGCTCGCGACGGTCGCCACCATCATCGCCAGCCAGTCGATCATCACGGGCGCGTTCTCGATGACACGGCAGGCGATTCAGCTTGGCTGGCTGCCGAGACTGCTGATCAAGCAGACCTCCTCGGAAGGTTACGGTCAGATTTACGTCGGCGTCGTCAACTGGCTCCTGATGCTCGTGACCGTCGGCCTGACCATCGCGTTCGGCAAATCGGACAATCTGGCGGCGGCCTATGGTATTGCCGTTTCGCTGACGATGCTGATGACATCGACACTGCTCTTCATCGCGATGCGCGAGATCTGGGGCTGGAGCCTGCTGGCCGCCGGGTCGGTCGCGGCCTGCTTTCTGGTCGTCGACAGCGCCTTCTTCCTCGCCAACCTCACCAAGATCGCCGAGGGCGGATACGTTCCGTTGCTCCTGGCCATCTCCGTCTATGGCGTGATGTGGATATGGCACCGGGGCGCGGCCGCGATCTCGATGCGCATGCACGAAGCGCTGATCCCGGTCGCGGGATTCATGGCCGACATTGCCGCAAGGAATATTCCGCGGGTGCCCGGCACCGCCGTGTTCCTGACCCGGACCGAGCGCGACACGCCGCCGGTGATGGTGTGGCATGTCCGGCATAACCGCGCCTTGCATGAGCACATCTTCGTCCTGCGCGTGGAAATTCAGCCGGTGCCGTGGGTGTCATCCAGGACCCGCATGGGAATCGAGGAAGTCGCGCCGAATTTCTGGCGTGCGGAAGCACGCTTCGGGTTCATGGAGCGTCCCCATATTCCGGAACTGCTCGCCGCCAGCAAATCGCTGGGCTGCACGGTCGATCTGAACGACGTCACCTACTATGTCGGTCACGAGACGGTGGTCGGCCGCGAGGACGGCCTGGGCCTGCCGGGCTGGCAGGAGCGGTTCTTCGCCGTCATGGAGCGCAACGCCGTCCATGTCAGCGACTTCTTCAGTCTCCCCAGCGATCAGGTGGTTGAGATCGGCCGGCAGGTTTCGATTTAGATAACCACCTGACACCGCCTAGCGGCGGATACGCTGTAAATCATATCCAGATCCGGAAATACCCTTGACGTAAATCAAGACATTATTGGCTGCGCAGGACACATTCCAAAAAATCATTTCGGAGTGCCAATCCACGTTGCGCGGACCTCAGGGAGCTGGCGAGCCCGCGGTGACGGCGCGAGGTCGGCGGAAAGTCAGGGTCAACGTGGTCGACGAACACACTTCACGGGACACGAGTCAGCCGAAGGCGCCAAGCAAGCTTGTGCCGTTTCCGGCGCTTCAGCCCGTGCCTCCGCAAGTGCACAAATCTCCGTTCCAGAAATACTGGGTGATCGCGGGGCTGTCGTCGCTGCTTGTTGCCGCGATCGCGGTGACGGCGTGGTGGGTCCTGGGCGAACGCGACAGCATTCGCTACGTGACCGCGCAGGTGACGCAGGGTGCAGTGACCCAGGCCGTGACCGCGACGGGAACCGTGAACCCGGAATTGACGATCATCGTCGGTGCCGCCGTTTCCGGCATCATCAAGGAGCTGTCTTGCGACTACAACACCCGGGTCAAACAGGGACAGGTCTGCGCCAGGATCGATCCTCGTCCCTATCAGAGCGTCGTTGACCAGAGAAAGGCGGAACTGGCCGTCGCGAAAGCGCAACTCGAAAAAGACAAGGCGAATGAGGCCTACACCAAGCTCGCGCTTGACCGTTACGCGAACCTGATAGAGACGCATGCCGTTTCGCAGGACGTATTTGACAACGCCAGGAACGCTTATGACCAGGCCGTAGCCCAGATCGCATTTGACGAGGCGACAATCCGGCTGCGCCAGGCCGCGCTCGAAGCCGCTCAGGTCAATCTTGACTATACGAGTATCGTTTCCCCCGTCGATGGCACCGTGGTGTCGCGCAATGTGACGATGGGGCAAACGGTCGCCTCGAGCTTCCAGACCCCGACGCTTTTTCTCATCGCCACCGACCTCGCCAAGATGGAAGTCGACGCGAATGTGAGCGAAAGCGACATCGGCGGCATCAAGCCAGGCCACAAGGCGACGTTTACGGTGGATGCTTACCCGAAGCGCACATTCGGGGGCAAGGTAACTCAGGTTCGCCAATCGCCGCAGACCGTCCAGAACGTGGTGACCTACGACGTTGTCATCGGCGTCGACAATTCAGACCTCTCGCTAATGCCGGGCCTGACAGCCGCCAGCCGTATCGTCGTCGATCAGCGCACCGACGTGACGCGGGTGCCGAACCAGGCGCTCCGCTATCTCCCAAGGAGCCTCCCGCGCGCCGCTCCATCCGATCAAGCCCGGGTTTGGGTTGTGCGGGACGGACAGCCGGTGGCGGTAGCCGTTGTGACCGGGCTGGATGACGACAGTTTCACGGAGATCGTGAGCGGTGACTTGAAGCCGGGCGATCTGGTCATCACCGCGGAGCAGGCAGCGGCGGCCAATAAGGCCGTGATGCCGCGTCTTGGCCGCTGATCCCTCGTCGAACCACGTTGGCGGTCAGAGTATGCCGGAGCCGATCATCAGAGTCTCGAAGGTGACGCGGACGTATCACGTCGGCGATGTCGACGTGCACGCCTTGCGTGGCGTCGATCTGGTGGTCGAGCCCGGCGAGTTTATTGCGATCATGGGATCTTCCGGATCGGGGAAGTCCACATTGATGTCGCTGCTGGGCTGTCTCGATCGGCCGTCCAGCGGCGAATATTATCTGGAAGGCGTCAATGTAGCGGAGCTGTCGGAGTCGGAACTTGCGCGCATCCGCAGCGAACGGCTGGGCTTTGTCTTTCAGAGCTTCAATCTGCTGGCGCGCACCAGCGCGATCGAGAACGTTGCGCTGCCTCTGTTCTATGCGGCGGGAGGGGCTTCGAGCCGCACCGAGCGCACCGAACGAGCGCGGGCCTCGCTGAAACTCCTGGGTTTGGCCGACCGGGAGCGCAACACGCCCGGGCAGTTGTCAGGCGGCCAGCAGCAGCGCGTCGCCATCGCGCGCGCCTTGATCAACGATCCGATTTTGCTGCTGGCGGACGAGCCTACGGGTAATCTCGATACCAAGACGTCGCACGAGATCATGGAGACGCTACAATCGCTCAACCGCGAGCGCGGCG
>JBAVEE010000408.1:0-1503 GCA_049587575.1 Bradyrhizobium sp. | reverse complement strand
GGCGAAGGCTGGACGGCGCAGACCATCGCCGAGCATGGCATGCCGGCGCTGAAGCCGTCGTTCTACAAGCTCGACCGCTCGGCGGACGTTTTCAATTGGGATGCGATCTAGTCGCCATTGCCCGCGCAAGCGCGTTGCGGTTGTCGTTGAGGGGCGCGACCACGTCGCGAGCCCGAATCTATAACAGCGATCGGGAGTAGTATCGATTGCGGGCCCCCGCCAGGTCACGCGTCCCGGAACGACAAGGTCGATGCCGCGCCCTTCCTTCCCGCGACCTCCGGTTGTTTCGCCGAATCTCGCCCGCTTTATGCCGAAATCTCGGCTCATGATTTCCTCCTCAACAACAAAATACGGGAGGAAAATATGACAAATCCATTACAATCCGATTCCCAGGCCGAAGCGGCATCGTCCGCAGTCAACCGCCGCACCCTGTTGCGCGGCGCTGCAGCGATCGCCGCGACGGCCGTGGTCGCAACCGACGCGTCCGCCCGCGATTTCGGCCGCAACGCCGAACCGCAGCGCTACCCCGATCCCGATATCGTCGTGATCGACGCCAAACGCTTCAAGGCCAAGGTCGGCAACACCGCCATCAAGCGCCTCTATACGGGGTGCCTGTGGGCCGAGGGGCCGGCCTGGAACGCCCAGGGCCAATATCTGGTGTGGAGCGACATTCCGAATAACCGTCAGCTCCGCTATCTCGACGACGACGGCCACATCTCGGAACAGTTTCACAAGCCGTCCAACGAGGCCAACGGCAACACCTTCGATTTCGAAGGCCGGCAGATCGCCTGCGAGCGGACCCGGCTGGTCCGTTTCGAGCATAACGGGGCGATCACCGTGCTGGCCGAGCAGGCGGGCGGCAAGCCGCTCAACGGACCGAACGACGTCGTGGTTCACCCCAACGACAAGTCGATCTGGTTCACCGATCCCGGCTACGGCGCGATCAGCATTTACGAGGGACAGAAGGCCAATACCGGGTCGGTCCAGCCCTACCAGAAAGAGGCGGTGTACCGGCTCGACGCCCAGACCGGTCAGGTCAGCAAGGTCGCCGACGAGCCTTTCAAGCCGAACGGCATCGCCTTCAGCCACGACTACAAGAAGGTCTATGTCTGCGATACCGGTGTCACGCACTACCCCAACGCCAAGAACATCGTCTGGCAATATGATCTCAACGGCGACAAGCTCTCCAACCCGCGCACGCTGATCGACATGACCCTCGACGGCAAGTCGGGTTTCCCGGACGGCATGCGGGTCGATACCGAGGGTAACGTCTGGGTCGGCGCCGGCTGGGTCGGCGACGGCTATGACGGCGTCCAGATCTTTGCGCCAGATGGCGAGCGGATCGGTCAAATTCGTCTGCCGGAGACCTGCGCCAATCTCTGCTTCGGCGGAAAAAAGCGAAACCGCCTGTTCATGGCGGCCAGCCAATCGCTCTATGCGGTCTATGTCGAGACCCAGGGCGCGCATAATTGTTGATACGACGCCACATCTCCACGAGTCGTC
>JBAVEE010000407.1:0-2522 GCA_049587575.1 Bradyrhizobium sp. | reverse complement strand
CTGGCCGATCCCCATGTCAAGCGCGCCTATCTCGGCGAAGAGGACGAGGTGCTGGTCGATCCCGACGACATCCCGGCGCCGGCGGAGACTGCGGCATGATGGATTACGCCGGCCGGGTCGCACAGGCCGATACATATCCAAAGCTGTTGCGCCTCAACGCCCGCGAGCATGGCGGCGAAATCGCGCTGCGCGAGAAGGATTTCGGGCTCTGGAAGCTCTTCACCTGGAACGACTATCAGAGGCGGGTCCACGACTTCGCCCTCGGCCTGGTCGAGCTCGGCCTCGGCCATGGCGACGTCATCGGCATCATCGGCGACAACCGGCCGGACTGGGTGTCGGCCGAAATCGCCACCCACGCGATCGGCGCCATGTCGCTGGGCCTCTATCGCGACGTACTGGATGAGGAAGCCGCCTATCTCCTCAGCTACGGCGAAGCCAGGCTGGTCTTCGCCGAAGACGAAGAGCAGGTCGACAAGCTGCTCACCCTCGCCGAGCGGGTGCCGAACCTCAGGCACATCGTCTATTCCGATCCCCGGGGCATGCGGAAATACGACGATCCGCGCCTGATGGCAGCCGACGAGCTCGCAAGGCTGGGGCGCGAGCGCGCCGCCCGCGAGCCCGGCCTCTACGACAAACTGGTCGATGCCACCCAGGGCGAGGACACCGCGATCCTCTGCACCACCTCGGGCACCACGGCCCATCCGAAACTGGCGATGCTGGCCGCAGGAAGGGTGCTGCGGCATTGCGCCACCTACCTCGCTTTCGATCCCAAGGGACCCGATGACGAATATGTCTCGGTGCTGCCGCTGCCCTGGATCATGGAACAGGTCTACGTGCTCGGCAAAGGCCTGCTGTGCCGGATGAAGGTCAACTTCGTCGAGCAGCCCGACACCATGATGAACGACTTCCGCGAGATCGCGCCGACCTTCGTGCTGTTCGCGCCGCGGGTCTGGGAATCGATCGCCGCCGACGTGCGCGCCAGCGTGATGGACTCCTCTCCGCTCAAGCAGGGTCTCTACCAGCTCGGGATGAACGCGGGCCTTTCGGCGCTCGCCCACGGCAGGCATTCGACCGTCGCCGACCTGCTGTTGTTCCGCGCGCTGCGCGACCGCCTCGGCTTCACGCGGCTGCGATCGGCGGCAACCGGCGGAGCGGCGCTCGGTCCCGACACCTTCAAGTTCTTCCAGGCGATGGGCGTGCCGCTGCGCACGCTGTACGGCCAGACCGAAACGCTGGGCGCCTATACGCTGCATCCCGAAGGACAGGCCGATCCCGATACGACGGGCGTGGCGATGGCCGACAGCATCCAGATTCGCATCGACCACCCGGATGTCCACGGCGTCGGCGAAATCATGGTCCGCCATCCCAACATGTTCCTCGGTTACTACAAGAACCCGGAGGCCTCGGCCGCCGACATCACCGACGGCTGGCTGCATTCCGGCGACGCCGGCTATTTCAACGACCGCAAGCAGCTGGTGGTGATCGACCGCATCAAGGATCTCGCGGAGACCGCGCGCGGCGAACGCTTCTCGCCGCAATATCTCGAGAACAAGCTGAAATTCTCGCCCTACATCGCCGAGACGGTGGTGCTCGGCGCGGGCCGCGACGTGCTGGCGGCGATGATCTGCATCCGCTTCTCGATCATCTCGAAATGGGCGGAGAAGAACCGGATCGCCTTCACCACCTACACCGACCTCGCCTCGCGTCCCGAGGTCTACGCGCTGCTGCAAAAGGAGGTCGAGACCGTCAATGCCACGCTGCCGCCGGCGCAGCGCATTTCCCGCTTCCTGCTGCTCTACAAGGAGCTCGACGCCGACGACGGCGAGCTCACGCGCACGCGAAAGGTCCGCCGCAGCGTCATCAACGAGAAATACGCCGGCATCATCGACGCCATCTATGGGGGAAAACGCGAAATTCCGGTCGATACCGTGATCCGCTTCCAGGACGGCACCACCCAGCGCATCCGCACCACGCTCCGGGTGGTCGATCTGGCGCGAGAAGCGCCCGTCGCGGAGGCCGCGGAATGAGGCGACTTGTTCATTTAAAAAGACAGATCGCGGTGCGCATGACTGCGCCCTCTCCCCTTGCGGGAGAGGGCATCACCGCCGGTCGACATGAACCCGGTCGGGTGAGGGGTACAGTTTCCCAGACTGCTGTGCGGAGACAACCCCTCACCCGTCTGCGCTTCGCGCAGCCACCCTCTCCCACGAGGGGAGATGGAAAGAAACGCCCGCCTCACCACTGGCCATCCCCATGAATCTCCAGTTCCTGATCCAGCTTCTGGTCAACGGCCTCGTGGTCGGCACGCTCTATGGCGTGGTCGCGATGTCGTTCGTGCTGATCTACAAGGCCACACAGGTCGTCAACTTCGCCCAAGGCGAGCTGCTCTTGATCGGCGCCTGGGTGTGCTGGGCGTTGCTCACCAAGTACCAGGCGCCGTTCTGGGTCGGCATGCCGCTGACGCTTGTCTTCATGTTCGTGTTCGGCATCGCGATTCAGATCGTGATCCTGCGGCCGATGAT
>JBAVEE010000406.1:0-2470 GCA_049587575.1 Bradyrhizobium sp. | reverse complement strand
CCTGTTGAAGGCGGCGTGAGACTTCAAGGCTGGGAATAAAGCGAGGGGCCGGATCAATGATCCGGCCCCTTATTGTCGGTTCGTCATTCCGGGGCGATGCGAAGCATCGAACCCCGATGCGCAATTGCGCATCTGAGGTCTGGTCCTGCGGACCATCCCGGAATGACGGAGTGCGTTTCGTCGCTTCGCTCCTCGCAACGATGTCCGTTAAGCCGCCGCCAGCTTCTTCGGAGGGAAGCGGCCGTAGAAGGTCTCGCCCTTGGCCGCCATGTCGACCAGGAGCTTCGGCGGAGTGAAGCGCGACCCGTATTTGGCTTCGAGCTTGTGGCACAGCGCGACGAAGTTCTTCGTGCCCATGAAGTCGATGTAGGACAGCGTGCCGCCGGTGAACGGCGCGAAGCCAAAACCGAGGATCGAGCCGACGTCGGCTTCGCGCATGTCGGTGATGACATGATCTTCCACGGTGCGCGCGGCCTCGACCGCCTGCACGACGAGAAAACGCTGCTTCAGTTCCTCGACGTCGAGCGTATCGGGATCGAGATGCCTGGGCTGCAGGCCGCTCAACGCCGACCACAGGCTCTTCTGGCCCTTGCCCTTCTCGGGATAGTCGTAAAAGCCCTTGCCGTTCTTGCGGCCGAAGCGGCCCTGTTTCTCGACCATTTCGACCAGCAGCTTCTTCTGGCTCTGGTCGACGGCGTTGGCGCCGAGGTCGGCTTCGGTCGCCTTCATGATCTTGAGCACGAGATCGAGCGCCACTTCGTCGGACAATGACAGCGGCCCGACCGGCATCCCCGCCATCTTCGCGGTATTCTCGATCATCGCCGGCGGCACGCCTTCCATCAGCATTTCCAGGCCTTCGGCGGTGAAGCGCAGCACACAGCGGTTGGCAAAGAAACCACGGGAATCATTGACCACGATCGGGGTCTTGCCGATCACGCGCACATAATCCAGCGCGGTAGCGAGCGCGATATCGCCGGTGTTCTTGCCGACGATGATTTCCACCAGCATCATCTTCTCGACCGGCGAGAAGAAATGGATGCCGATGAACTTGCTCTGGTCCTTGAACTCTTCCGCCAGCGAATTGATCGGCAAGGTCGAGGTGTTGGAGGCAAAGATCGCATCGCTCTTCAGCAGCGGCTGCGCCTTGGCGTAGGTTTCGGCCTTTACCTTTCTGTCCTCGAACACGGCCTCGATGATCAGATCGCAATCCTTCAGGACGTTGTAGTCGGCGGTCGCGGTGATGCGCGACAGGATGGCGTCGCGGTCGCCTTCCTTGGCGCGGCCCTTCTTGATCAGATCGTCGATCACGGCTTTCGCGTGACCCTTGCCCTTGTCGGCGCTTTCCTGGTCGCGGTCGATCAGCACCACGTCGATTCCGGCGCGCGCCGAGACGTAGCCGACGCTGGCGCCCATGAAGCCCGCGCCGATGATGGCAAGCTTCCTGACCTTGGTCGGCGGCACGTTTTGCGGACGCCGCGCGCCCTTGTTCAATTCCTGCATCGACAGGAACAGGCTGCGGATCATCGCGGCGGCTTCCTTGCTGCGCAGGATCTGCGTGAAGTAGCGCGATTCCACCCGCAAGGCGGCATCGATCGGCAATTGCAGGCCTTCGTAGACGCATTGCATGATCGCGCGCGCCGCGGGGTAGTTGTCATAGGTCTCGCGGCGGAAGATCGCATTGCCCGCCGGGAACATCATCATGCCGGCCTTGGAATAGACCGGGCCCCCCGGCAGCTTGAAAGCCTTGTCATCCCAGGGTGCTGTGGCCTTGCCGCCGCCCCTGATCCAGTCCTTCGCCGATTTGATGAGGTCGCCGGCCGGCACCACAGCGTCAACCAGTTTCAGCGCCTTGGCCTTGTCGAGATTGATGGCCTCGCCCTTCAGCAAGAGCTGCATCGCATCCTGCGGCGGCACAATTCGCGGCACGCGCTGGGTGCCGCCGGCGCCGGGGAAGAGCCCGACCTTGACTTCGGGCAGTCCGAGACGGGTCTTCGGGTTTTCCGCCGCAACGCGGTAATGGCACGACAATGTGAGTTCGAAGGCGCCGCCAAGCGCCAGTCCGTTGATCGCGGCCACCCATGGCTTGCCGCAGGTCTCGAGGGCGCGAAACACCAGCGATGATTTGCGGCTCTGGTCGAACAGCATCTGGTTGGCGGCGACCTCGCCCTTGGCCTTGAGCAGGTCGGTGTATCTGCGGTTCATGCCTTCCAGCATCGACAGATCGGCGCCGGCCGAGAACGCCTCCTTGCCCGAGGTGACGACGACGCCCTTGACCGCCGCATCGGCGGAAGTCCGTTTCACGATCTCTTCAAGCTCGGTAATCGTGGTCTCGTCGAGCACGTTCATCGAACGGCCGGGAATATCCCACGTCACCAGCGCAATGCCGTCGGCATCCGTCTCAATCCTGAAATTCTTGAAGGCCATTTGTCGCTCCCAATTGGTTTCCCCTCTCCCCTTGCGGGAGAGGGTG
>JBAVEE010000405.1:0-9319 GCA_049587575.1 Bradyrhizobium sp. | reverse complement strand
GGTCGACGATGTAGGATTTTTCAAACCCCGGCACGGTGCGCAGGAACTCGAACGCGGCCACCGCCTGGCGGCGGCCTTCGATCTCGCCGCGCGTCAAATCGTCCGGCTCGAGCCCGTTGATCGCGGTGCCGTCGGCGCGCGCGAGTTGCGTGAAATTCACCCGCCATTCGATTGGCGAACGCTGCGGCCGCACGATCGCGGCCTTGCGTGGAAAACGATGCGTCCCCGCAGCCTCAGCCTGCTCCATCAGCGCCGGAATCGTCCGCCAGGCATCGCCGGCCTTGTCCGGATCGATGCCGTTGAGCCGGAACATCATGGAGGGATAGAGCATGCTGCCCTTGTTGTCGCCGACCTCATATTGCGCGCCGGCCCAGGCCGCCAGATCGCCATCCCCGGAACAGTCGATGAAGATGCCGGCGGTGATCGCCTGACGGCCGGCCCTGGTCTCGACCATCAGCGCATGAATGCGCGTCTCGTCATGCATGACGACACCGGCGCCAAGCGCGTGAAAGAGAAGGTCGACCTTGTGGGCGGCCAACAGATCGTCGGCCGCGATTTTGTAGGCCGCGGTGTCGTAGGCCTGCGCCAGGATCTTGCCGAGAATCAGATGCGGCGCGTTGAGCCCGTCGAGCCGGTCGATCCGCGCCAGCAGATCGGACGCGACGCCCTGCACCACCCGATGCATCTGCCCGTAAACATTGGCGTGCAGTCCGCAGAAATTGGTGACGCCGGCCGCCGTCCCCATGCCGCCGAGAAAGCCATAGCGCTCGATCAGCAGCGTGCGCCGTCCCGCGCGCGCCGCGGCAACCGCGGCCGCGATCCCCGCCGGACCGCCGCCGAGCACGGCGATTTCATATTCGCCGTAGAGCGGAATTTGCCGCGCGGGTTCTTCGATGGTTTTGGGAGGCAAAGCGGGGTTCCCGGATGATGTCCTGGCGATCATGCCCCGGGTGGCGAGATTTGGCTATCTCGTCAAGAACTGGCCGACGGCAACACCAGCGCCAGCGGTATTGCCGGGTGAAGCGACCGGTTGCGCTGCCGGCAAGCTTGTGGAAACTGGCATCTCAGTCTTCTCGCCTTGACAGGACCTTCCCACCGTCGTTGCGGCGGCATTGAACCGGTGCTTCCATCCGGGTAAGTCGAAGAGGTTTGTAAATCACCATCAAACGGGATGCCGCTTTATGCACGTGAAAGACAAGGACTGTGTGATAACCGGAGCGGCGAGACTGCTTCCGGCGTTCGCGGCGCTGGTGCTCGTCACCGCCCCCGCTCTTGCCATCGAGCAATGCCGGTTCATCCAGGCCAAGCCGGAGCGCGAGGCGTGTTATGCGCGGCAGGAGCCGGCGCTCGCCGCGAAGCGGAAGCCGGAAGTGGCCCGCGAATCAAAGACGATGGAATCGCTGGAGCAGATGAAGCACGAGGACGAGGCGCTTAACCGGCAGCTGCACAGCATCTGCCGGGGCTGCTGAGGGCCGCCTCTTCGTCAAATCGCGCCGATCCACGTGGAGAACGCATCCAGAATTTCAGTCATGACGTCGCGGTCATGGCGTCCCGAACGCGCCAGCACGTGAAAGGAATGATCGGCGCCGTCGACGAGATGCAGCGAGGCCTTCGGCCCGAGGCGCTCGACCACCGGCTCGACCAACGCCACCTCCGCAAGACGATCGCGGGTGCCCTGCAGGAACAGCATTGGGATATGCACCTCAGCGAGATGCGCGGCCCGATCGCTGGACGGCTTGCCCGCCGGATGCAGCGGAAAGCCGAGGAACGCAAGGCCGCGAACGCCGTCGAGCGGTGCCGCCGCCTGCGCCTGCGAGGTCATGCGGCCGCCGAACGATTTCCCGCCCGCGATCAAAGGCAGGCCCGGACAGCATCGCCCGGCTTCCGCCACCGCGGCGCGCACGGCCGCGTGCGCGATCGCCGGCGGGTCCGGCCGTTTGCTGCCTTTCTCCATACAGGGAAACTGATAGCGCAAGGTCGCCACGCCGCGCTCGGCGAGGCCATTGGCTACCGTCTCCATGAAGGAATGGGTCATCCCGGCGCCGGCGCCATGGGCGAAGACAAAGCACGCCCGCGCCTGCGCAGGCCGGTTCAGAAGCGCGGCGACCCGGCCCGCCTTTGCGATCTCGATGCCAAGCTGCTGCGGGCCATGGGCTTTCATCCGAATATCCGATCTGGAGCGCTCCGGTTGTCACTTCGCCGGGGCTTGACCTTCCTCAATATGGAGCAAATTCAAGGTGATCTATTCGCCCTATGTCGAAATATATCAGGTCTTTCCTCGAAATCGGATTGCGTGACGTCGGGCTGGTCGGCGGCAAGACCGCGTCCCTTGGCGAGTTGTACTCGACCCTCGCGTCCGAAGGGGTCGCCGTCCCCAATGGCTTTGCCGTCACGGCGGACGCCTATCGCGATGCGCTGTTGCAGCCGGGCGTTGCGGACGAGCTTCATCGGCTTCTCGACGGTCTCGACAAGCGCAAGATCAGGCAGCTTGCGGCCATCGCCGCCAAGGCCCGCGAAATCGTCTACAAGGCGATGGACACGGGCCCTCTCCGCGACCAGATCGTGGAAGCGTACCGACAGCTCGAGCGCGAGGCGGGAGCCGGCGTCGCTGTCGCGGTGCGAAGTTCCGCGACGGCAGAAGACCTGCCGACGGCGAGTTTTGCGGGTCAGCACGAAAGCTTCCTCAATGTGCGAGGCGCGAAGGATTTGTTCGAAGCTTGCCGGCGCTGCTTTGCCTCGATTTTTACCGACCGCGCGATTTCCTACCGCATCGACAACGGCTTCGATCACTTCAAGGTCGCCCTCTCCGTCGCCGTGATGAAAATGGTCCGTTCGGATCTTGCGGCCAGCGGCGTCGTCTTCACGCTCGATACCGAATCGGGATTTCGCGACGTGGTTTTCGTCACCGGCTGTTACGGTCTCGGCGAAACCATCGTTCAGGGACAGGTCGATCCCGACGAGTTCTACGTTCACAAGCCGACCCTCGCCCAGGGGTTTCGCTGTGTCCTGCGCCGCCGGCTCGGCGCCAAGCAGATCCGCATGACTTACGGCAAGGGCGGCGGCAGCCGCGCGACGCGCATTCGCGCCGTGCCGAGCGCCGAGAGGCAGAGGTTCTGCATTTCCGATAGCGAGGTGCTGAGCCTTGCGGAAATCGCCGTGAGGATCGAGGCGCACTATTCGAAAGACGCCGGCATTGCGATGCCGATGGACATCGAATGGGCCAAGGACGGCTCCGACGGCAAGCTTTATATCATTCAGGCGCGGCCCGAGACCGTGGCCTCGCAGCGTTCGCCGGATGTCTATGAGACCTACACTCTCAAGGGACACGGACCCGTCATCGTCACCGGTCGCGCGGTCGGGGAAAAAATCGCATCCGGGCGCACGCGCCGCATCGCGACCGCGCGGGACCTCGCCGCCTTCAAACCGGGCGAGATCCTGGTCGCACCCGCCACCAGTCCGGACTGGGAACCGGTCATGAAGATTGCGGCCGGCGTTATCACCGACAAGGGCGGCCGGACCTGCCATGCCGCCATCGTGGCGCGAGAACTGGGCATTCCCGCCGTGGTCGGCGCGACGCACGCGACCGAGAAGCTCAAGACCGGAACCAATGTCACGATCTCCTGCGCCGAGGGCGAAATCGGCAGCGTCTATCAGGGAACGGTCGCCTTCGACGTCACGCGGACGCCGGTGAGCGAACTCAGGCAGCCGCGTACCGCGATCATGGTCAATGTCGGCACCCCCGAAATGGCATTCCGGGTAGCGATGCAGCCGCAAGCGGGAGTCGGTCTCGCACGCATGGAATTCATCATCAGCGAGCATATCGGCGTTCACCCGATGGCGCTTCTCAAGCCGGAGAAGATCGCCTCGGCCAGGGCGAGGGCCGCGATCGCCCGTCTCGTTCGAGGCTATCAAAGCCCTTCCGATTTCTTCATCAGGACGCTGGCGGAAGGCGTCGGCACGATTGCCGCGGCGTTCTATCCCAAGCCGGTGATTGTGCGGCTCTCCGACTTCAAGACCAACGAATATGCGAGCCTGCTCGGCGGCGAGGCGTTCGAGCCCAGGGAGGCGAATCCGATGCTGGGATTCCGGGGCGCTTCCCGTTACAGCCACCCGGCTTACGCGGAAGGATTCGCGCTGGAATGCGCCGCGCTCCGCCGCGTGCGCGAGCAAATGGGGCTTTCCAATCTGCGCATCATGGTGCCGTTCTGCCGGACCGTCGAGGAAGGCCGACGCGTGATCGCGACAATGGCGGCCAATGGGCTCAAGCGCGGCGAAGGCGGGCTTGAGATCTTCGTGATGTGCGAAATTCCGAACAACGTCATTCAGATCGACGCGTTCTCGGAGCTGTTCGACGGCTTTTCGATTGGCTCAAACGATCTCACCCAGCTGACGCTGGGAGTCGACCGGGACTCCGACATCGTCGCCTTCGATTTCGACGAACGTGACCCGGGAATGCTGGAGATGTTCAGGCAGGCCGTGGTGGGCGCCAAGCGCAACGGACGTCACGTCGGCATCTGCGGAGAAGCGCCCGCGAATTTCCCGGAGATTGCGCGTTACCTGACGCAGCTTGGTATCGATTCGATCAGCGTCAATCCCGCAAGCGTGTTTCGCACCATGGCTGCGGTTCTCGAGGCCGAAACCAATCCGGCAAAAACCAAAGTATGACGGACGCTAATCGGCCCGGGCTGCCTTTGCATGGATTTGCTCCGCCGCTGCATTGACCCTGGTCATCGTTTCAGTCAGCTCCACGTAGACCTCGTCCGCAATCGTCACCGTGCCATAATTCGAATTCTCGCCGTCAAAACGGCCCTCGGCCGGCTGATCGGCATGCTCGAACCAGTGATAGCCGACCACGGCCGGGTTCTTCAGGGCTGCCGTGACATAGCGTTCAAAACATTGGGCGCGTTCGATCTGGCTTTCCACCCGTGGTCCGGCGCCGCTGCTATTGGGCAGGCCGGAATCGTCACTGCGGAAGGAAAATTCGGAAATCAGACAGGGTTTGCCGCATGCCGCGTAAGCATCGATAACGGGACTGGCGTCGAAGTCGTAGCAATTGAACGAGACCACATCGAGGTAGCGGCTGGCTGCGGCAATCACATTGGGATGCGGCCGATAGCCGAACCGGGAGCCGATCACGAGATGATGGGAGTCGGCGGCCCTGATGGCCGCGGCGCACAATTCGAAATAGGCCTCGGCGACGACGGCGACAAAGGCATCGCAATCCGCAAAAAACGCCGCGCGGGTTGGATTGGCGAGGTTGGCTTTGGCCTCAAGCGCGTCGTTCAGCCCGCCGGGCGGCATTCTGAAGAACGGCGCCTCGACAGGTCCGATCGTGCCGAATTCCTCCCATGATCGCGCCGGCGTGCGCCAGACCGCGTTGAATTGGGAAAATTCCCGATAGCGCTCCTCCAACCTCAGGATGGCCGCGACGCGGCCAGGACGGTGAGCGGGTAGATTCAGAAACAGGGTCAGAAGCTCGTCGGCCCCTCGCCAGTCCGGCGACCAGTACAGCTCGTTGTCGATAAACGTGCCGAGCAATCCGGCCTCGTTGCGCCGCTTCGTGCAGTGATTCGTTGCGCTTGCGCGGATATGACCCAAAAATGCGGGATCAAAGACATCAGGGAAGATTTCGTCGCGCCGGTGCAACCGGAAGGAGGCGCCGAGTGCGGCCGTGGGGGTGGTCGCAAGCAGCGACGATCCGGCGCTGGCGACAAGTTCATCGGACCAGCAGCCGAGCGTATTGAATTTCCAGCCCGCCAGCCGGTTTGCCACCGCGGCGCGCCAGACGTACTGGCTGCCGTATTTTTCGCGACACGTGTCGGCGTAGGGTGCCCGGCCGGTGTTTCCGACCCGGTCCTGATCGAGGCGGACCGTATTCACGCCCTTCGAAAGAAAACGGCCGCCGTCGGGATCGACCAGCCAGAACACGCCGTCGCGCTCGTCCACGCGAAAGAAGCCGCTCCCGCGGAAGCGGTCATCGGCGATTCCTCCCCATTTGGTTCTTTGCAAAAGGATACCCCGATAGCAGAGCAGCAATGGTCTATTTATCGCACCGGCCGACCGGGGACTCTTGATGTATCTCAAGATCGAGGCCTCACCGACCGGCCTATTAGTATGGCGCCTTGCACTCGGCCCGGGCGGAAGGGTGAACAGTGAATTCGAACGGAAATTCGGCCGGCGATCAAGCGGAACAGAGTATGCCGGCACTGGAGCTGCCTTCCACCGCGGGGCTGCGTCCGGATTTCATCTGGGGCGTATCCACCTCGAGTTTCCAGATCGAAGGCGCGACGAAGGAAGACGGCCGGGGGCCAAGTATTTGGGACATCCACTGTCAACGCGGCGCAGTAAAGAACCACGATACCGGCGACGTTGCGTGCGACCACTATCACCGTTACCGGGAAGATGTCGCCCTGATGAAACGACTGGGCGTTCAGGCGTATCGGTTCTCGGTTGCGTGGCCGCGCGTGTTGCCGCAGGGCCGAGGATCCGCCAACGAACCGGGCCTGGCATTCTATGACCGGCTGATCGATGAGTTGCTGGCCGCCGGCATTGAACCGTTTCTGTGCCTGTATCATTGGGATCTGCCGCACGCTCTGGGTGATCTGGGCGGCTGGATGAACCGGGAGTCGGCGGCATGGTTTACCGACTATACGGCGCTGGTCGCCGCGCGTTTCGGAGATCGCGTCAAGCGTTTTGCCACATTCAACGAGCCATCGATCTTTAGTCTGTTCGGCCCTTCCCCGGACAAGCGCGACCGAAGCAGCGAAGACAATCTCCACCGCACGATACATCACGTCAATCTCGCGCACGGCGCGGCCGTGGATGTGCTTCGCCAAAAAGTCCCCGGCGCGTCGGTCGGATGTATTCACAATTATCAGCCCTGCTGGCCTTCCAGCGGCAGCGAGGCCGATGCCGCGGCGGCCGCACGGCTGGATACCTACTGGAACAGGGCATTCCCCGATCCGCAATGTCGCGGCGAGTATCCGTCACTCATGCGGCCTGCGATCGATCCTTACATCCGGCCGGGCGACATGGCGCGCATCTGCCGTCCGGTCGACTGGTTCGGGCTCAATCACTACAGCCCGGTCTATGTGAGAGCGCAGGCGACTTCCATGCTGGGGTTCGACTTCGGCGAGAAGCCGGCCGGCGTGCCGCTGACGCCGGTCGGATGGCCGATCAATCCGGAAGCTTTCGGGGAAACGCTGCGGGTCGTCCATCAGAGCTACCATTTGCCGATTTACGTTCTTGAAAACGGATATGGCAGTTTTGACGAGCCCGACGCGGCGGGAGCCGTGATCGACCAAGGGCGGATCGGGTACCTGCGCGCCTATATTGGCGCGATGGATGCCGCCGCCCGCAGCGGCGTCGACATCCGAGGTTATTTTGTCTGGTCGCTGCTGGACAATTTCGAATGGGAGTCGGGATACAGCAATCGTTTCGGCCTGACCTATGTCGACTATCCGTCGCTGCGGCGCATTCCGAAATCATCGTTCCGCTGGTACGCGGATTTGATCAAGACGGCACGACAGCGATGATTCCAGCTTTCCCAGCGCCACCCGTTCAGAAGGTCTTGCTTGCGGACATCGGCGGGACCAATGCGCGCTTCGCGCTCTCGGCCGGCGGAGCCGTGGGCACGGTTGCCCATATGGCCGTCAGCGACCACGGCAGCTTTGGCGAGGCGCTCGACAAATTTCTTGGCAATTCGCCGCAAGCCGGCACGATCCGTGCCGCAATTCTCGCTGTCTCCGGCGCGGTCCAGAACGGTCGCTGCGCTCTCACCAACAATGCCTGGGTGATCGATGCCACCGAGTTGCGCGCTGCCTACGGATTTTCCACCGTGCGTCTGATCAACGATTTTGAAGCGGTTGCGTGGTCCCTGCCCCGGCTTTCGCCTGACAAGCTCCTTCAGGTAGGCGGCGGGCAACCGGTCGTGGGCGCCCCGCTCGCGGCGCTGGGTCCCGGCACAGGCCTTGGCATGGCAGCCAGCATACCGCGCGCAACCGGCCACCTCATACTTGCGAGCGAAGGCGGCCATTCGACACTGGCCGGCCGCTCGTCACGGGAAGACGCCGTCATCGCCTATCTGCGGCAACGGTTTGGGCATGTTTCGGCGGAACGGATTCTTTCGGGCCATGGGCTGGAAAATCTTCATGAGGCTCTCGCTGCGCTTGACAACGTGATCCTGCCGAGGCGCCGGGCCGCCGAGATCACCCGGGCCGGGATCGAGGGAACCTGTTCGACGAGCCGCGCCGCCATCGATATGTTTTGCGCCATGCTCGGGACGGTTGCCGGCAATCTCGCGCTCACGCTCGGTGCAAAGGGTGGCATATTCGTTGCCGGAGGCATTCTGCGCCACATGCCCGAATATTTTGCCCGGTCGCCATTTCGGGCGCGCTTCGAGGACAAGGGGCGGCTTCGCAAATATCTCGAGCCGATCCCAACCTATCTTGTTCTGGACGAGGATGCCGCATTCATAGGTCTGCGCAACCTGGCGGAGGTCGAGGGCATTGGCTGAAACCGCATCGACCCAAATCGTCACCCTCACCATAAACCCCGCCCTCGATATGTCGACGTCGGTCAAGAAAATGGTGCCTTTCACCAAAATGCGGTGTGCGCAGGCCCACCGTGATCCAGGCGGCGGCGGAATCAACGTCGCTCGGGTTCTCAAGCGACTCGGCATTGACGCAACCGCGATTTACCCTGCCGGGGGCGCCACCGGCCAGTTGCTTGCGACCCTGCTGGAGCACGAAGGGGTGCGAAGCATCGTGATCCCCGCGTTGAACGACACGCGGGAGGACATCACGATCTTTGACGAGACGACCCGAGAGCAATTCCGCCTTGTCTTCCCGGGCGACCCGCTCGGCGATATGGAATGGCAGGAATGCCTGGGATCGATTGCGCGATTCACGCCTTCGCCCGCGTTTGTAATTGCGAGCGGCAGCCTGCCTGCCGGCGTACCACATGATTTTTTCGGCAGAGTCGCTCAGGCAGCAAAAGCGCCCAGCAAGGTGATCGTGGACACATCCGGCCCGTTTCTGAAGGCCGCCCTCGAAGCAGGCGTTTATCTCATCAAGCCCAACCTTCGCGAATTTCGGGAATTGGCGGGAATTGCCGCCTCGGACGACGCGACGCTGATCGAAGCCGGACGTCGCCTGTTCGATCGTTATCGCATAGAAGTCATTGCCGTCTCGATGGGGGAAGATGGCGCCCTGCTCATGACTCGCGATGTTGCCTTGCGGGCCAATGGTCTACCGATCGAGCCCATCAGCGTTTCCGGCGCCGGCGACAGTTTCCTGGCAGCGATGGTATGGAGCCTCGT
>JBAVEE010000404.1:0-10258 GCA_049587575.1 Bradyrhizobium sp. | reverse complement strand
GCATAAAAGCGTGGCCGAGTATGGGCGGCGAAGTCGGCGTCGCATAGGAGAAGGATGTGATGTAGTTGGCCGCCAGCACGAAGCAGTCGTCGACATAGCCCGCGCCCACGACGTACTGGTTGATCTGATTCGCGACGAGATCCCATCGGGCAGCTCCCGTCGCCACCCAGTTTGAGGCTATCTTGACCGAGCCGGTAACCAGAATGCCCTGTTGGCGGGTCAGGTATCCTATTTCCGGTTGAGCGGCGTAGTCGCCATACAACACACTGACCGACCAGCGGTCGAAGTTGCCGCTGCCTTCGGCCTCGAAGCGCTGGACGCTCCCGGTTGCCTGGTCGAATCGCGCGCGTGTACTGAACGTGTAGGTCCGGTTCGGCGAATAGCTGAGGCTGGCGACGTAATCCGACATCGGGGTCTGCAGACCGGAATCAATCGCGGTATTGTTCATGTCCTGCACCGCGAAGGAATTCATACCGAACAGCTGGTAGGACTGGCCGAACACCGCCGTCACAGAGCCGCCGCGGTCGAATTGGGTTGTTGCCTGCACGCCCGCGTTGGCGCGGCCACCGCCCTCGACGCGGTCATAACCCGAGAATTTGTCGACGCTGAACAGATTGCTGGTATCGAAGACCATGCTCTGCGCGTCCTCGTTGGGCAGCTTGCCCGCATAGGTTTCGTTGGGACGGATGATAACCTGCGCGATCGGTTCGATGGTCGTGCTGCCCCACGGCTGAACATTGATAAAGGGGTAGCGATATTCGAGGCCAACCGCGGGCATCACGCGCAGGGCGTCGGTGTTGCCAACGGGCAGGTAGTTCGAAACACCGGGCTGGTTCGAGACCGAGGCGTTGATCGCATCGGCGCGGATGCTCGCAAACGGCGTCCAGATTTCACCCGCGGAATCGGTGAACGATCGGCGCCAGTCCGCTTCAGCCGTCAATCGCGTGTAGGTGCCGGGCATGCCCCGAAGCAGGCAGTTCGCAGGCACGATAGCCCTGGTCGGATCGGCCATGACGGGAGTCAGGCACGAACCATTGGCGCTGGCCGCACTCGTAATCGGGTCAAAGGCGGCGGTATCGCGGGTGAGGTTGGTGAAGTTCGTCTTGTAGCCGAACTCGCCGCCCAGCACAGAGTGATTGATCACATTGGAATAGTCGATAACGGGCGCAACGACCGGTACCTGAGACTGGTTGCCCGAAAGACTGAGAAAATACAGCGCACGCGCGTCGAAGTAGCTGCGGTTGCCGACGCCGGTCAGGTAAAGCTGCGAAATGGCTTCCGTCGGCAGGGTCAGGAACGACTGCAGCGGATCATTGTAAAGGGACAGGTTGTAGTCGAACAACACATTGGGGTCGGTGAGCGCGATGCCTTCCCAACCCCAGACCCATTTATCGTTCAGCGCGAACTCGCCCTTTGTTTCGGCGCCGCCACGGAATTGACGGTCTCCCGGCTGACCGGCGTAAGCGCCGGGATCAAGCTGATCGATGCCGTAAGCGCGGATCTGATAGGAGCCGTCCATCAGCCGCTGACGGAATTCGCCCTGGAACAGCACGCCCTGCTGGGTCGTGAAGCGGGGGGTGAAGGTTGCATCCATATCGGGAGCGATCGCCCAGTAAAACGGGGTTTCAACGCCCAATCCGTAGCCCACATTCGAGGTCACGCCCGGCATCAGGAAGCCCGTCTTGCGCTTCACGGTCGGGTCGGGCGTGGAAAAATATGGGATATACGCGATCGGCACGCCGAAGAATTCTACCTGGGCGTTCTCGAAGTAGAGCATCTTGTCGATCTGGTCGTGGATGATGCGCATACCCTTGACCTGCCACAATGGCGGCTTCCTCGGATCGTCCTTACAGGGGGCGCAGGCCGTGTAGACACCGTTTTCGAAGACGGTGTAATTGCCGCTGGTGCGGTCCGCGCGGGTCGCGGCCATTCGGGTCGCGTCGGCAGTGTCGACACGCAGCGAATCGACGAAACCATCGCGGTAGTCGTCGCTCAGATCCAGGATGTTGGCGTAGGTGATCTTGCCGTCCGCATCGGTCATGCGGATGTTGCCTTCGGCATGCAGCCGCTTGGTCTTCTGATCATAGATGACCTTGTCCGCCTCGACACTCGTCCCGTTGTAGAACATCTGGACGTTGCCGACCGCCGACACCCGCGAATTGTTGTAGTCGTAGTCCACCTCCACCGCCTGGACGAGCATCTGTCCATCGCTGGCGGGGCGGGGCGTTACGGGGCGTGGCGGCCTCGGATTGTAGGTAAAGCCCTGCGCCGAGGCGGGCGCTGCCGTCAGCAGTCCCAACGCGCCGGCCAGGACGACGCCGAAAAGGACGGCCAAAATCGGCCGGCTGATGGAGGTCAACCGAGCACAATAGCGGCGCACATTGGCGCGCTGCCGGGACGCAGACGACCCAACTTGGCGGGCGGCGACAACAGCCACTACCCGTCCTCCTGGTACAACAAGGCCAAAAAGCCGGTGAGGCCGCCCACGCAAACAGGCAGCCACGCCGAAGCGATCGGATGCATCAACTCAGCCTTGCTCAAATCCTCAGTTACTTTCGACAGGACGTAGAGCAGAAAGCCTGCACCCACGCCACTCAAAACCATCTTTTGCACGCCGCCAAAACGGAAGAACCGCAAGCTGACAGCCGCGGCCACCATGACCATCGCCGCCAGTAAAAACGGCTGTGCGAGCAGCTTGTGGTATTGCAATCGGTAGCCGGCGGTCGCGAATCCCGAGCTTTCAGACGACCGGATGTAGCCGGGTAGTTGCCAAAACGACACAGTTTCGGGGGTGGAGAAACTGTTCCTAACCTGGGCCGGCGTCAGGCTGGTGGCCAGGAAGAAGCTGTCCTGGTCGACTGGTGGCCCATCGAGGGTGTACCGCCGCGCGGATTTGAACAGCCAACGCCCCTTTTCAAGGGTTGCCTCCTGCGCTTCGATCCGCTCCTTGAACTTGTAGTCGTTGTCGAATCGGAACACCGTTAGCCCGGTCAGCCGAACGCCCTGCTGCTCGCTGCGGGCGGCGTTGATGATGGCCTGGCCGTCACTGTTGACCTGATTGATCCAGAAACCGGACGCATCCTGCACGCCGCCGCCGCCGCCGGGCGTGGATCCGAACAACTGCGCCTCCATCCGTTTGGAGAGTTCGCGCAGATTCGCCGACATTGGATTGTAAGCCGTCGTCGCCAGTATCCCGAGCACGATCGCGCTCGCCAGCGCCGGCGCGATGAACTGCCACGCGGAAACGCCGGCAGCCCGCGCGACCACGAGTTCCAGTCGCCGCGAAAGCGCCAAATAGCAGGTCATCGCCCCGATCAGGATGCAGAACGGCATCATCTTTTCGAGCAGTTGGGGCACGCGGAACAGCGAGGTTTCCGCGACCATGATGGCGGAAGCATCGACCAGCCCAGACGTCTTCCTGACCATTTCGATGTAATCGACCAGCACCAGAAGCACGAAGATGCTGACGAACACGCCGAGCGCCGAAACCAGAAAGCGGCCGGCAAAATAGCGTCCAAGCGTGTTGGTGACCATGCTCATGCGGTGGCAGGCCGCCCGAACAGCCGCAGCAGACGCGCGTTCGATCTGTTGATCGCTTCCATCAGCGCAGCCGGGGGCTCGATGACGATGCCGCCGGTGATGATCCAAAAGCTTGCGCCGATCGCCACGGCCAGCATCAGATATTGAACGACCGCAGCGAGCGGCGTTTTCACCGCCATGACGGAGCAGGCAAAGCCCGCCATGCGCAGCCCGAACACGGCGAGGATCGAACCGCCGATGGAAAAATTTCGGCTCTGACGCGTCGTGCGCGGCGCGCCGAGAAAGGCAAAGGTGAGGGCCGCAAATGCGAACGGATAGATCGGCGCCATGAATCGGTCATGCAACTCGGCGCGAAATTGTCCGGGCAACTGTTGGTAGACCGGATCGTCCGGCGCCGGCGAGAGCAGCTCCCAAAGATAGCGTTCACGAATGCCAAGCGCGACGTCGTGGCCCTGATTCGAGAATTTCGACATGTCGAAACCATATCGGCCAAATGCAACGAGCGCCGGATCACGCTTGCCGGCCTCGAAACGTTCGAGATTTCCGTCCTCAAGGATCAGAAACGAGCCATCTTCGTTTTTCACGACGGTTCCATGGTCGGCGACGATGCTGACGCGTTCCTTCGGATCACGGCGGTCATCGATGAAAATGCCGACCAGCAGGCCGCCAGGTTGCCGCTCTCGAATTCGGATGGTCAGGTTCTGATCGAGCTGGGCGAAGCGGCCGGGTTGCAGAATGTTGGCCAGCACATCGGCGGTGATTTCGGCATCCCATTGCTTGAGCCGGCGCATGCCGTCGGGGGCGAGATAGGAGGCGATAAACGCCACCATGACCGCCACTACCACGGTGGCATAGATAAACGGGCGGAACAGCCGCAGTGGCGAGAAGCCGGCCGCATTCATCACGATGATTTCCGAATCGGTCGCGAGCTTGTTCAGCGTATGCGAGATCGCAATCATCAATGCGATCGGGGAGATGATCAGGACGAGCGCCGGAATGACCAGACTGGTAACGCCGAGGAAGGTCAGGATCGTCTGGCCCTGGCTGGTCATCAGGTCGATGCCGCGCAACGCCTGCGTAATCCAGATCACCCCCGTCAGGCTGACCAGAACCAGCGCAAACGACGCAAGCGTCGTGCGAAAGATATACTTGTCGATCGACCCCATCACTACCGCACGATCCCACCTTGCGCGCCCGAATTGCGGCTCACGACCAATCCCGAAATCGGGATCCCCTTTGGTCGGGCCGCCATGGTTCCGGCTGGCTTAGTCTCTCACTACCATCCCTTTGATCCGTCAACAAAATGGCTGGGCCATGGCACCCTTGGGATATGGTTAATAAATTGGGTTATGTGGCCCTCCGGCCACGGGGACGCTTGGCAGCGCGGCGGCGGCCGGGCCATAGTGCACCGGAGCATGCTCTTGACGGATGTCCGTTGCAGCCGAGAAGAGAACATTCGCAGCCGCCCGGCGGGTCCCCGACCCAGCGACAGCCCTGATTTTGGAGGATTTTCCCATGACCGACGCCGTCAAGGTCGGCTTCGTCCCGTTTTCCGCCGCCCCGCGCGGAATCCTCGTGGTATTTTGTGACGATGCTATGCAATTTGGCGCGGCGACCCGCAAGATGTTGGGTGCAGCGGTCAGTTTGGTCAGGCGGGCTGCCGAAACCAACCGATTCAAGGGAAAGAGCGGGGCCGCGCTCGATCTTCTGGCGCCGGAAGGCCTGAAGGCCAAACGCCTGATCGTGATGGGCGTAGGCAAACTGGCGGCGCTCAAGGACAACGATTTTCTCAGTCTTGGCGGCGCGGCGGCGGGCAAGCTGCGGGCCGGGAATGACGCCGTGACGGTCGTCGCGGACTTGCCCACGGGTCCCATGAAGCCGGATCAGGCAGCCGCGGTCGCATCGGGCATACGGCTGCGCGCCTATAAATTCGACCGTTACAAGACCAAGAAAAAGGAAGGCGATGAGGCCGCACTGCGCGCCGATGTTTCGGTCGCGGTTGGCGACGTGGCTGCCGTGCGAAAGGCTTTCGCTCCAACCACCCACATTATCGACGGCGTCATCGCCGCGCGCGACCTCGTCAATGAGCCGCCCAACGTCTTGTTCCCGGTGGAATTCGCCCGTCGCGCGGCCCAGTTGCGCAAGCTCGGCGTTGGCGTCGACGTGCTCGACGTCAAGGCCATGACGAAACTCGGAATGGGCGCGCTGCTCGGCGTTGCCCAGGGCTCCACCCAGCCCGGCCGGACGGTGATCATGCGATGGAATGGCGGCAAGCGCGGCGATCAGCCGGTCGCCTTTATCGGAAAAGGCGTCTGTTTCGATACCGGCGGCATTTCCATCAAGGGCGCGGCAAGCATGGAGGACATGAAGGGCGACATGGGCGGCGCCGCCTGCGTCGTTGGATTGATGCATGCACTGGCCGCGCGGAAGGCGAAGGTCAATGTGGTCGGCGCCATCGGCCTTGTCGAGAACATGCCGGACGGCAATGCGCAGCGTCCCGGCGATATCGTGACCTCGATGTCCGGCCAGACCATCGAAATCATCAACACCGACGCTGAAGGCCGGCTGGTGCTGGCCGACGTGCTCTGGTACGTGGCGAAAAAATTCAAGCCGAAATTCATGGTCGATCTTGCCACGCTTACCGGTGCAATCATGGTCGCGCTCGGCACCGAATATGCGGGATTGTTCTCCAACAATGACGAATTGGCCGAACGGCTGACCAAGGTCGGACTTGCGACCGGGGAACGGGTCTGGCGCATGCCCCTTGGCCCGGAGTACGACAAACTGATCGATTCGCAATTCGCCGACATGAAAAACACAGGCACCCGCAACGGCGGATCGATCACCGCTGCGCAGTTCCTGCAGCGCTTCGTTGACGGAACGCCTTGGGCCCACCTCGATATCGCGGGAACGGCGATGGGCGCGCCGAAAACCGAGACCAATCAGAGCTGGGGTTCGGGCTATGGCGTTCGGCTGCTGGAGCGGCTGGTCGCGGAGTATTACGAAGCCAGGAAATAGCTGAAAAACCGGATGACGGAAGTTCTATTCTACCATCTGCAGGGCATGACCCTGGAAAGCGTGCTGCCGCCGTTGCTCGAAAAGTCGCTGGAGCGCGGCTGGCGGGTCGTCGTGCAGTCGACATCTGCAGAGCGGGCCGACGCGCTCGATGCTCATTTGTGGACCTATCGCGAGGATTCGTTCCTGCCGCACGCCACCTGGCGCGCCGGCGACGCCCAGGATCAGCCCGTCGTGCTGGCGGTGGAGGAAAGCAATCCGAATCGCGCCAATGTCAGGTTTTTGGTCGACAGCGCCGCGTTGCCGGCGGACTCCGGTGCCTATGACCGGGTCGTTCTGGTGTTCAACGGCGACGATGGCGATGCGCTCGTTGCCGCACGGACCGCCTGGACCGATTGCAAGACGCGGGGTTTTGAGGTCACCTACTGGCAGGCCGACGAGAGGGGCCGGTGGCAACGGCGCGAATAGCGGGTTCCTGCAGTTAATGATAATCTATAGTTTCGGACCGCGACCTTGCATATAGCCACGGTCGCGCCGCAAAGTGATGGTGGGACAATCGCTTAGGACGGGATGGGACCAGGTTAATCGTGCGAGACAAATACCGCCACCGGAAATCAATGCTGGCGCTGCTTCTGTTTGCCCCCCTGATCGCGGGCTGTGCAGCGACGACGTCTGATATCTTTTCGTCCGATCTGTTGTCGAAGGATGCGGAGTGGTTTTCGCGCAGCGGCAGGCTTTTCATCAAGAACGTGTCGATTGAAACGCCGCCCCTGACCCCCGACAAACCCGTCACTGCCGAAGATTTGGTCAGTGCCGAGGGCGCTTGCCCGGGAATGGCGTCCGCCGGCGTGCCGACAAATGCCAACGCCTCCTCCGACGGCGCAGCCGCCGCGCCGGCCGCGTCGACCAGCGGCACGGTCGCGCTCGGCCATACCGAATGCGATGTCGTGCGCGGAATTGGCGCGCCTGACAGCGTCAATATTTCCAACAATGCGCGCGGGGATCGGGTGGCGGTCGTCAACTATTCGCGGGGTCAACGCGCCGGAATCTATACGTTTACATCCGGGCGTCTGACGTCGATCGAGCGTGTGTCCGATCCGGTAGCGGAGCCGAAGGCAAAGCCCAGGGCGAAGAAGAGGCCGGCCGCGACCTGATCGCGGCTCTGTCGCCCTCAAGCAGGTCCAGGCCGGCTCAGCCGGTTGCTTCGTGATATTGCGAACTCGCCGCCAGCCATTCATCCTCGACCCGCTGCAAGGCGCTCGCCGCACTCGCGCGTGCCTTGCTGAGCTGGGCGGCCTGTTTCGGGTCGCGCTTGAACAGATCCGGTAGCGCGAGCGCGGTATCGATCTTGGCGATGATGCCGCTGATGCGCGCGATCTCGGCTTCGGCGTCTGAGATCTTTTGCTTCAGCGGCACGCGCTTTTCCGCGGTGTTGCGCTGAGGCTTGTCGCGATTATTGCTGCCGCGGTCCCGCGAATTGGCGCGCATGCCGCGCGCCGACAGCACCATCCGGCGATAATCGTCGAGGTCGCCGTCGTAGCTCGTGACGGTATGGTCGGCCACGACCCACAATTGATCGGCACAGGCCTCGATCAGATAGCGATCATGGGAGACCATGATGACCGCGCCCGGAAAATCATTGATCGCTTCCGCCAGCGCAGCGCGGCTGTCGATATCCAGATGGTTGGTGGGCTCGTCCAGAATGATCATGTTGGGGCCGAAGAAGGTCGCCAGTCCCAGCAGCAGCCGCGCTTTCTCGCCGCCCGACAGGCTCCTGACGAGCGTGTCGCCGGCCTTGCCCGAAAAGCCGATCGCGCCGGTGCGCCCGCGCACCTTGGTTTCGGGCGCCTCCGGCATCAACTTGCGAACGTGATCGTAGGGCGAACCGTCGAGGTTGAGCTCATCGACCTGATGTTGCGCGAAATATCCGATCGAGAGTTTCTCGGCGCGGGTGACGTGACCAGAGAACGGCGCGAGCTTGTTGGCGAGCAGCTTGACCAGCGTTGACTTGCCGTTGCCGTTGGAGCCGAGCAGGGCGATGCGGTCGTCGGTGTCGATGCGCAGCGTGACGCGATTGAGGACGGGCCGCTTCGGATCGTAGCCGACCGACACATCGTCGACCGCGATGATGGGCGGCGACAGCATCTTCTCGGGCACCGGAAACGAGATTTCGCGCACGTCCTGCGTCACCAGCGCGGTCACCGGCTTCATCCGTTCCAGCATCTTGACGCGGGACTGGGCCTGGCGGGCTTTCGAGGCCTTGGCCTTGAAGCGATCGACGAAAGCCTGCAGTCGCTTGCGCTCGTCGGCTTGCCGTTTTGCGTGCTTGGCGTCCAGCATTTCGCGCGTGGCGCGTTGTTCTTCAAACGAGGAGTAGGTTCCCTTGTAGAGCGTCAGCTTGCCGCGATCGAGGTGCAGGATCTGATCGACCGAAGTATCGAGCAGGTCGCGATCGTGGCTGATGACGATCACGGTGCGCGGATAATTCGCCAGATGATCTTCGAGCCAAAGCGTGCCCTCGAGATCGAGATAATTGGTGGGCTCGTCCAGCAGCAGGAGATCGGGCGCGGAAAACAGCGTCGCGGCGAGCGCGACGCGCATGCGCCAGCCGCCGGAAAATTCCGAACAGGATCTGCCCTGATCGGCGGTGGAAAATCCGAGGCCGCTGAGGATCGCGGCTGCGCGCGCAGGGGCGGAATGGGCGTCGATGTCCACCAGACGGGTTTGAATGTCGGCGATGCGAGTGGGGTCGTGCGCGGTTTCTGCTTCGCGCATCAGGGCCTCGCGCTCGAGGTCGGCCTTCAATACCACCTCGATCAGGCTTTCCGGGCCGTCGGGGGCTTCCTGCGCGAGGCTTCCGACCCGCCAACGCGGCGGGATCGTGATGGTCCCGGTTTCGGTGGGCAACTCACCCCGGATCGCGTGAAACAGCGTTGACTTGCCGACGCCGTTGCGGCCGACGAAGCCAACGCGCGCGCTGGGCACGATCTGAGCCGAGCTGTGATCGATCAAAAGCCGCCCGGCAATCCGGACCGAAATGTCGGTGATTGAAAGCATGCGGGCTTTTCACCGCAGCCGCGGAAAAACGCAACCCGTATGTTGAGACCGGGCGAAACAGCGTCGCCACGGCCTCTTATTGCGCGATATCGAGCCTAATTCGGCAGCCTGTGGCTGCCGCCTTCGTCGCGCCTGCGCAATTCGTCCATCAGATGCTGGAGATGGGACGACAAGCGCGAGGGTTCCGGGCGAAGGTTCTGCTGCAGCCGTTCGGCCACGGCGTCGCGGATCGATCGGCTGGTCTCGCGATCGATCAGTTCGCTGTCGTCGGTAATTCGGCTGTTCATGACGAGTTCCGCTTCCTGGCCATTTCATTCAATGAGGTGACGCCAGACCAAGTTACTGAGCGGGAATTAGTTTCCAGCCGTGGTTCGATTCCAAGGCTTTTTGGTAAAATTCGAATGAAGATTTGCGAACCGCTCGACGTTCGGATCAGGCAAAAGGCCCCGGTCGCACAGGGACCGGGGCCTTTTTGACGCACTGGCCGCGATTTGGATCAATAGCAGCGATTTATCAGCTGCCAGCGGGGTCCCCACGGCGTCGGAACCAGCCGGCGTACGTAGCAGCCGCCGTAACCATAGCCATAGCCATAGCCATAGCCATAGCCATAGCCATAGCCATAGCCATAGCCATAGCCGTACCCGTA
>JBAVEE010000403.1:0-2683 GCA_049587575.1 Bradyrhizobium sp. | reverse complement strand
GTCTTATGATGCCCACGCGGGGGATCAGCGTCACGATCCAGCCGAGGATGGTGGTCTTTTGATCATTCCCCGAGATCGGCGGCACCGCTTGCGAGGCGGGCAGCGCCTTGACCGCGTGCAGGATCAGGAACAGGCACACCGCCCAGTTTGAAATCCATCGCGAATAATCGAAGATGATCGCAAACATCACCAGATAGGCGGCGCTGACGGCCACAATGCCGGCGATGACGATGCGCCGATGCAGATCCTCGGCGAGCGATCGGAGCAGGTCGGCAAAATATCGCCAGAGCGGCGTATGCAGCCAGATCAGCAACGCGAATACGGGCACGCCCAGAAGATTGGAGGGCATGCGTTGCCAGGTATCCTCGATCTCCCTGGAAAGCGGTCGATACCAGATGTAACTGAAACTCAGCAGATTGGTGCGGCTGGGATCGGCCATGCGGCTTGCAAGATAGTTTGAAAATTCCGCCTCCGGCACCGCCATCGTTCCCAGGAACTGCGCGGCGAAAAACAGCAGTCCGACGCAAACGAGTGCCGCGATGCCGATCGCGCCATTTTGCCGGTCAAAGCCCTGCACCAGGTAATAGCGCAGCACCACGATGACGGCGATGGTCGGCACATACATCAGGAGGTGAATGTGGTGGATCAGAATCAGGACCATCGACGCCAGCGCTGCGAGCAGCACGAACGCGACCGAGCGCGCCGGCACCAGCAGCAGGCAAATCGAGAATGCGCAGCCGTAGATATCGAAATGCCCGAGCGTATGCATGAAGTTCTTCAGAAAGAACGGCGAGCCCGCCATGAACACGAACAGCGGCCGCTGCGTCTGGTCGAGACCGAAGCTGCGGCGGAACAGGCTGATGAAAAGACCTGCGGTGATGAGCCAGACCGCGCCGCCGAGCGCGAACACCAGCCACACCGGCACATGGGGCGAAAACAGCGCTACCACCGCGCCAATCAGCGCGCGCTTGGTAAAGCCGAAATGATAATCGACCAGGAGGTGGATGTAGGGGACGTAGGGCGGCAGCGTGATCTTGTAGAGAAACACCCCGATCAAAACGGCTACATTGACGGCCAGCATCAGGCGCCAGGGGTTTTCCCGCACACGCAAATTCATTCGGCACCTGAAAGACCAAATTAGATGCGAACTATCACATGGCCGATGCATGGCGCGCAACGCGCCATTATTCTCGATGTCGCAGGGACGACGGTCTGATGGAGACCGGACGGTCTGCAAAACCTACAAAATAAACCGGCTCAAATCCGCGTTCCGGGCGAGATCGCCGACGTGCTTCTGCACATACTCGGCATCGATCTGGATCGTCTCGCCGTTGCGGTCGGGGGCGGCGAAGGATATCTCGTCGAGCACGCGCTCCATCACGGTCTGCAGCCGCCGGGCGCCGATATTTTCCACCGTCGAATTGACGGCAACCGCGACGTCGGCGAGCGCGTCGATGGCGCCGTCGGTGATATCCAGCGTCACGCCTTCGGTGCGCATCAGCGCGACATATTGCTTGATCAGCGATGCCTCCGGCTCGGTCAGGATGCGGCGCATGTCGTCGCGGGTCAGCGCTTCCAGCTCGACCCGGATCGGCAGCCGGCCCTGCAATTCCGGCAAGAGGTCGGAGGGCTTGGCGATGTGAAACGCGCCGGATGCGATGAACAGGATATGATCGGTTTTGACCGCGCCGTGTTTGGTCGACACGGTGGTGCCCTCGATCAGCGGCAACAGGTCGCGCTGCACGCCCTCGCGCGACACGTCGCCGCCGCTGCGGCCGTCGCGCACGCAGATCTTGTCGATCTCGTCGAGAAACACGATGCCGTTGTTCTCGACGGCATTGATAGCTTCCTGCACCAGCTGGTCGTTATCCAGCAGCTTGTCGGATTCCTCGTTGACGAGGAGTTCGTGCGAATCGGCAACCGTCAGGCGGCGGGTCTTGGTGCGGCCGCCCATCTTGCCGAAGATGTCGCCGATCGAGATCGCGCCGAGCTGGGCGCCGGGCATTCCCGGGATTTCAAACATCGGCATTCCGCCCGAGGATTGCGTCTCGATCTCGATTTCCTTGTCGTTGAGTTCGCCGGCCCGCAGCTTCTTGCGGAATGAATCGCGCGTCGTGGCGCTGGAGTTGGGACCGACCAGGGCATCCAGCACGCGATCCTCGGCGGCAAGCTGCGCGCGGGCCTGCACGTCCTTGCGCTTTCGCTCACGGGTTTGCGCGATCGCCACTTCGACAAGGTCGCGGATGATCTGCTCGACGTCGCGGCCGACATAGCCGACCTCGGTGAATTTCGTGGCTTCGACCTTGATGAACGGCGCGCCCGCGAGTTTCGCCAGCCGGCGCGCGATCTCGGTCTTGCCGACCCCGGTCGGCCCGATCATCAGGATGTTTTTCGGCAGCACTTCCTCGCGCAACGAACCGGTGAGCTGCAACCGCCGCCAGCGGTTTCGCAAGGCAATCGAGACCGCGCGCTTGGCGTCGGTCTGGCCGACGATAAAGCGGTCGAGTTCGGAGACGATTTCACGGGGAGAGAAGTCGGTCATGGGCTCTCTAGGTAGGTTCAAAATGTGAAGGGAACAAGCCGCATTTCATCGTTGGCCTGCCGTGCAGGGGTCATGGATCGCGGACCATCGGCAGCGCCGCACCCTCCGGCGTATCCACGATTCGATCGCGGCAAAATCCCG
>JBAVEE010000402.1:0-5506 GCA_049587575.1 Bradyrhizobium sp. | reverse complement strand
GACCGGGGTCAGATCGCCCTCATAGTCGATCTCTTCGCCCGGCACCGGCAGGTTGAGGACGTCGCTGTCGCAATAGACCGCGGACTCGCCGGTCTCCGCCAGCACGATGAATTCATGGCTGAGATCGCCGCCGATCGGTCCGGTCTCGGCGCGCATCGGGATCGCCTTCAATCCCATCCGCGCGAAGGTCCGCAAATAGGCGACGAACATCCGGTTGTAGGCGCGCCGCGCCGCGGCCTCGTCGATATCGAAGGAATAGGCATCCTTCATCAGGAATTCGCGCCCGCGCATCACGCCGAAACGGGGCCGCTGCTCGTCGCGGAACTTCCATTGGATGTGATACAGATTGAGCGGCAGGCTCTTGTAGGATTTGACATAGGCGCGGAAAATCTCGGTGATCATTTCCTCGTTGGTCGGCCCGTAGAGCAATTCGCGCTTGTGGCGGTCGGTGATGCGCAGCATCTCGGGGCCGTAGGCGTCGTAACGGCCGCTTTCGCGCCAGAGATCGGCGAGCTGCAGCGTCGGCATCAGAAGCTCCAGGGCGCCGGCGCGGTTCTGCTCCTCGCGGACGATCTGCTCGATCTTCTTCAAAACCCGCAAGCCGAGCGGCAGCCAGGCGTAGATCCCCGCCGCCTCCTGCCGAATCATGCCGGCGCGCAGCATCAGCCGATGCGAGACGATCTCGGCCTCTTTCGGATTCTCTTTGAGGATGGGCAGAAAAAACCGCGACAATCGCATGGGCACACCAGAAGAATCGGTCGGGCACGGGAAGCCAGCAGTGAAACCGGATCGGGTGCGAAAACACAAGGGCGGGGATCGGCAAAAGGCCGCTAACCAAACGGATTTCCTGTCGTTTTGTCGATCAGTTTGACCGCGCGAATAAGGCGCAAAAGGGGTCGCCGCGGGACTCCGGGGCGACCTTACGGACCCAATGGGCGCGCCGGGACGTCAAAATCGCCTTCCAGCGTCATTTTCCGGAAGCCCTCGGGGCATTGATGCGCACGGCCGATGGCCGGCCTTCGAAGTCCTCAACCCGGTCTCACATCTTCATGCCGGAATGATCGGGCATCTTCTTCATCTCCATTTTGCCGCCTGAGCCATCGGCACTTGCAGGTGCTTGCGCGCCGATGCCCTGCACATCGAGCGAGAGAGAAACCTTGCCGGCCTTTTCGAACTCCAGGGTGACCGGCAGCTTGTCGCCCTGCTTCAGCGGGCTCTTCAGGTTGAGCAGCATCAGGTGATAACCGCCCGGCGCCAGCTTGACCGTTTTGCCGGGCTCGATCAGGAGACCCTTGTCGAGCTGACGCATGGTCATCACGCCGTCATTGATCGCCATCTCGTGGACCTCGATCTTGTCGGCGACAGCCGCCGAGCCGCCGATCAGCCGGTCCGGCGCCGAGCCCTTGTTCTCGATGGTCAGATAGCCGCCGCCGACTTTGGCGCCACCCGGCGTCGCGCGGCTCCAGGCCTGCGTGATCACGAGATCGCCGGCCTTGACTTCCTCGGCACGCGAGGGGGCGGCGAACACGAGCGAAAGCACGCTAACGCACAGGATTGCGCTGACGATCGACATCGAAACCGGTTTGTTAGCTTGCATTTTCCTGGTCCTCTCCTTCAATGGGCCGGCGCGCAGCCTCAAGCCCGAACATTTGCCGTGCGAGCGTCTCAACAAGTCACAAGAGATGAATTGCGGGATGCAGCGTTCCAAGCAACCCGACGATAGCGAAGATTACAAATCCCAAGGCGATCTCGATCGTACTGTTACGTGCAAGTTGATGGAGCGCCGCAGGCCGCAGTTCGTTCCCTGATGACAGGACAAGCCGTGGCGTGAGCCAGAGCCGGTTGAAGGCAGCGAACGCCAGCATGACGGCGAAAGCAACCATCTTGATCGTCAGAAGCCGCCCATACTCGGTACCAACCAGCGCATGAAACGAGCCGACGAGAATCCATGCGTTGACCGTGCCAGTCGCCAACAGGGTCGCTACACTGACGATGCCCAGCGCCGAAAACCTCCCCACTGCGTGCCGTGCGAGCGACGCAGAGGCGACGGTCCGGTTGCGCCGAACTCGCGCGAGCAGAAGAACCAGCGAAACGAGACCCCCGATCCAGGCGGCCGCGGCAATGAGATGCAGTCCATCGGCGGTGAGATGCAGGATTCCCATATCCCCCAGCGTCGAGCCGGCGTGGCCGGTCCAGGCGAGGCCGATTGTCAAGCCGAGCGCCGCCGCGAGCCCGAGCCAGTCCGCCATCGGAAGCCGGTGACAGCGCAGGCAAGCCGCCACAACGATCGCCAGCCCGATACGAATCTCCGAGACCTGTCCGAATTGCGTCTGGTTCAGCACCGTGGACAACACGCTTGATTTCATGGCCTCATCGAGCGGGAGTCCGCTCATCGAGACGGCCTGGAATAAAAACCAGATCACGCCGGAGGCCGCGGCGATTGCAAGGCCGATCCCAGCCACCCAACGGGTTTGCTCCCTGGCTTCAGCCTCTTCCGAGCGCAGAACCGGCCTTGCAACCAACGTCGCGAAGATCAGGCTTCCGGCGGTGATCGACGTGGCCGCGAAGTGGATCGCGCGAACCACGATCAAGGGCCCGTTACCCCCCGCACCGAACCAGTCCATGGATTCGCCTTTGCTACTGGCCGACTTGAAAGGTGAAATTGCCGTCCGTCGTATGCGAGTCGGTCGACAGGACGTGCCACGTCACATGGTAGGTCCCGGCGCCGCCCGGACGCAGCGAGACGGACATCTGGCTGCCGCTGACCCGGGTTTTACCTGTATCGACACGTTGGCCCGCGGAATTGGTCACGGTGATGGTGCTGAAGGCCGGCTCCAGTTTTTGGGTGAACCAGAGCGTGACCTCATGCGGCGCTGTCGCGACCTTGTTGCCGACGCGAGGATCGGCATGATCGAGCATCGCGTGCGCTGCAGCTTCCCCGGTCGCGAGCAACAGGAGCAGAGGGATTATTGCGGCAATGGATGAGTGGCGCATGATCAATTCCCAAAAAGAGAAGCAGCGGTATTGCCAAAGATCGGTTTGCCGATCCCGTGCGGATCGATGTTGTCGAGGAAGAAATGCAACTGCGCGATCACGCCGACATTGGTCCCGCTTTGCCGGTTGATCGGAATCAGGGCCTCGATGCCGACCTGGAAGGTGTTGCCGATCCAGATGACACCGGGATTGATGGTGCCCGTCGTCGCGGTTCCCGAGGTAAACGTGTTCCCAACCGGTGTCTGCATCACGGCCTCAACAAGTGGGATCAGATGATTGATGAAGTCCGGCAGGCCGAGATCGACAACCGCGGACTTCAAATAAGGCATGCTGTATTGGATCGTTGCGCCCCAGTTCAAGACCCTCGGATTGAATTCAGTGTCGACCGTCGGGCTGCCGGTATCCGGATCGACTCCAAACGCCGTGGACGCGTTTCTGCCCGGGATTGAGTAACCTACCTGGCCGGTAAGCGCGACAGGCCGCACCCACGACAGCGTGTCCGGCAGATCGCCGAATCCTTTGCCGAAGTACACCGTCGGCGTGTAGGTGTTGAAAGGATCCGCGCCGAGGCTTTTTGCGCCCGTACCACCCCATTCGACGCTAAGCCCCGCCGACAGAACGAATTCATGCTCGGGGTTCTTGAAGACGCGATACTTGAACGTGGTCTCGAAGTTCTGGAAGCCGCTCGCTCCCATCCCGGTCAGGCCCCCAGGCGGGCTGAGATGACTGTAGGTTGGGGCAAACGAAACCGCGAACGCCTCGGTGATCCGTTTGGAGAACTCGCCGGAGATATCACGCTGCTTGAATGATGGATTATCGCCGGTCTTGAAACTGTCGAAGGTCGGCAGCGACATCTCATCGTTGACGCCCGGATCGTCAATACCGAGCGTGACAGGAAACACGCGATTGCCGACGATTTCGTGGGCGGCGCTTTCGCCGATGGGAACGAGCGCGACCGCGAGCCCCGAAAGGCCCGCGCACAGATGACGGATTGACATCGAAATCTCCGCAGGAGTTGACGTGTGAGGTACCGACGGCCAATGGCCGCGAAATTCACGTCAACTGCGGTGGCGCGCGCGCCTGCGCGTTCGAGCCGACTCGAATGGTCGGCATCGGGTCTGCGGCTTCCAGCCATGATAGCCGCTGGTATTGAAGCTGCAGATTTACAAAAGTGAGCGGGGGCGGATCGACGGCGACGGCGCCGCCGCCGTGACCGGCCCCGCAGAAGGCGCAGCAATCGCCATGAGAATGTTGCGTCTGGGCCGGAGCCGTTTCCGTGGCGGAGGAGGACACCATGTCGGTGCACATCGACGCCATATACAGCGGGTCGGTGGTGGCATAAGCGACCACGCGGAACGCCGCGATCGGCGCAACGAGTTGCACCAAAACCGCCAACAACACGATTGGAATAAATATTTCCAGCCGTCGTCGCATCAACGAGTCCGCCTTTTCTCTCGTTGTCACCCTAACCATGCAGAGAGTCGGGAGTCGAGACGCGGTTCCCAGCAAAGAAGGCCTCGCACGGTGTTTCAAAGAAGAATTGTTTCAAGGCGACCGCAACGAAATAAGCCGACGTCGTCGGGGCCAAGTCGCCCCCGAGGTCTTCCCCTGCCCGAACACTACCTATTTACCTAAATTTTCGAGGGTCCTCGGCCCCGGAAAATGGCAAAATTCCATTCATTTCAGAACCTGCTCGAATTTTGAACAATCGTTGCTGAAATTGATGACAAGACGAGAATTTTGGTCTACGAGTGCGATCTCAGACTGACCGCAAGGTCGAAGTCTGGTGGTCCAAGTCTCGGGAGGAGCCCTGACGCGCACAAGCAGCGTCGCCCCGCCAATCAAGATCAAATCCAAATTTGCGGGAAAACAGGGTCGACACAATTTTTAGAGCAGGGCCGGAAGCCCTGCTCTTTTTTTGGAGTTACGTGGCGCCGGGAATGTACGGGAAGTTTCGGAGATGCGCGCTCGCTGATTTCCAACCCTGATATTCCTGAGATCCCCGGCGGACGTTATTCCCGCTCGAGGAAATTCGATCCGATGTCGGCTTTCCTTTTGATCGGGTCGAAATCGCAATAGACGCCGTCGGCGCGCAGCGTATAGCTCGAAACGATCCTGTATTTGTCGAGCTTGACGGAGTTCAAGCCGATCACCGCGGTGTTCGTCCCGCCATTCCATTTAAACGGCGTCGTACTTGGCGTCTTTTCGCATGCCGCGACCGCTTCCGCAAAGACGTAGCCTTCGATGAACGCCTTCATGGTCTGGAGTTGGGTGTTGGTTTTCCAGTTCATGTAAAAAGACGCCGCAAGGCCTGCGATGGTTAGAATCAAGAGCCCGACAATGGTCCGTTGAAACGTCATTTCCTTCCCCCTCCCCCAAGGCATGTCGTTGCGGGACACGCAGCGGTCAGTCGTCAGAAAGGCATTCCCATCAGCTTCGACAGCCGCTCGATATTGAGCAAACCCGCGTTATAGGCAGCCACGCCAGCGGCAAAGATGACCGCCGATAGCAC
>JBAVEE010000401.1:0-3442 GCA_049587575.1 Bradyrhizobium sp. | reverse complement strand
GGATACACCGGTTCATCGAGGTCTTGACCAGCGCGCCCAGATATTTGTCCTCGACCGCGCGCTTGTTCTCGGCGAAGCGTGAAGTGTCGACGCCATAGCCCATCGCCTGATCCTGCAGGTCGCACTCCCCGCCCTGGTCGCAGATCGGGCAATCCAGGGGATGGTTGATCAGCAGAAATTCCATCACGCCTTCGCGCGCCTTCTTCACCATCGGTGAGCGGGTCGAGATTTCCGGCGGCTCCCCCTTGGGACCGGGACGGCAATCGCGAACGCCCCAGGCACAACTCGCGACCGGCTTCGGACCGCCCTTCACCTCAACGAGGCACATCCGGCAATTGCCGGCGATCGACAGGCGCTCGTGGTAACAAAAGCGCGGAATTTCTGCGCCCGCGGCCTCGCACGCCTGCAGCAGCGTAAAGTCCGCGGGAACATCGATCTCTTTGCCATCGACGATGAGTTTGGTCATTGTTGTCTCAAGTCTTTCCCAGCTTGCAGTCAGGCGGTGTGACGCTGGCGGTCTTCAGGGACGTCTTCACCCATTCCTGGGTGACGGTGCTGTAGGTCGCGAGATAGGAGGGCTCCGCCTTGTTCTTCTCGCACAGAAACGGCAGATGCGGCTTGAGGTCGTAGTCGCACGAGGCCAGCCACTCGCGCCGGTCGGCGAATGCCGCGGTCGCTTCCTCACAGGCATAGAGGAAATAGGAGACGAAACTTTCGTACTGGACCTGCTCGTCGCGGCCGCCGGCCTTGATAGCATCGTAGTCGGGAGCCGAGAATTTCGGATTCTTGAACGCCAGATCGGTGTAGCCCAGAAACGCCTGCCGCGCGCTGGCGGCGCGGTTGCCGGTGCGGATTTCATTGATCTGAAACAGAATCGCAACGAAGCCGAGCAGCGCCACGGTCGCCTGCGCCATCTGCGCCAGCGTCCCGTATTTCTGCCACCAGAAAACGCTTGGTTGCGACATCAACATCACTCCGCCGCGACCATGTGCGCGGGGTCGAGAATGCCGGCATCGTCGATATCGGCTTTACGCGAATATTCGTCGATGCGTGCCTCGATCTCGTGGCGGAAATGCGCGATCAGGCCCTGGATCGGCCAAGCCGCCGCATCGCCGAGCGCGCAGATGGTGTGGCCCTCGACCTGTTTTGTAACCTCCAGCAGCATATCGATTTCGCGCTTGTGGGCGCGGCCCTCGGCCATCCGGGTCAGCACCCGCCACATCCACCCGGTGCCCTCGCGGCATGGCGTGCACTGGCCGCAGCTCTCGTGTTTGTAGAAGTACGAGATGCGCGCGATCGCCCGGATCAGGTCGGTCGACTTGTCCATGACGATGACGGCGGCGGTGCCAAGGCCGGAGCGCAGTTTGCCGAGGCTGTCGAAATCCATCGGCGTATCGATGATCTGGTCCGCCGGAACCATGCGCACCGAGGAGCCGCCGGGGATCACCGCCTTGAGATTATCCCAGCCGCCGCGGATGCCGCCGCAATGGCGCTCGATCAGTTCGCGGAACGGAATCCCCATCGCTTCTTCGACATTGCAGGGACGCTCGACATGGCCGGAGATACAGAACAATTTGGTACCGACATTGTTGGGCCGGCCGATGCCGGCGAACCACGCAGCACCTCGCCGCAAAATATCGGGTGCAACGGCGATCGACTCGACGTTGTTGACCGTGGTCGGGCAGCCATAGAGACCGACGTTGGCCGGGAATGGCGGCTTCAGCCGCGGCATGCCCTTCTTGCCTTCGAGGCTTTCCAGCAGCGCCGTCTCTTCGCCGCAGATATAGGCGCCGGCGCCATGCGTCACATAGAGGTCGAACGGCCAGCCGTTGACGTTGTCCTTGCCGATCAGTTTCGCCGCATAGGCCTGATCGACCGCGGCCTGCAGATGCTCGCGCTCGCGGATGAATTCGCCGCGCACGTAGATGTAGCAGGCGTGCGCGCCCATCGCGAAGCTGGCGATCAGGCAACCCTCGACCAGAAGATGCGGATCGTGCCGCATGATCTCGCGGTCCTTGCAGGTGCCGGGCTCTGACTCGTCGGCATTGACCACGAGATAGCTCGGCCGGCCGTCGGTCGATTCCTTCGGCATGAACGACCATTTCAGGCCGGTCGGAAAGCCCGCCCCGCCACGGCCGCGCAGGCCGGAGGCCTTCATCTCGTTGACGATCCAGTCGCGGCCCTTGTCGATGATCGCCTTGGTGCCGTCCCAGGCGCCGCGGCGGCGCGCACCCTCGAGGCCCCAGTCGTGGAGGCCGTAGAGGTTCTTGAAGATGCGGTCCTTGTCAGCGAGCATGACGTGAAGCTTCCTGAGGTCAGCGGTTGGACTGCGAATAGGCGAGACCGGCGGCGCATCCGCCGATGACGACCGCCCATAACAGGCACGATTCAAGCGAGGCGTGCAGCACGTAGCGCTGCAAAAGGAAAATGAACGTCGCGGCTGCTGCGGTGTGCAAAGCGATATAACGCCAGTTCTTCATCGCACCGACACTCCCCGCTTCTATCGCCTGTACTATGCGGTCACGCTTCATGTGGTTTCCTTCAGCGTGGTCGGCCCGCCCACCTGCGCCGAGAACTGACGGTCGATCTGCGGCCCCGGCTTCGGCGGATTGCCGGAGGCAAAGCCGTCCAGCACCTTGCCGAAGCTTTCCTTGGTCAGGTCCTCGTAGGTATCCTTCCAGATCAGCACCATCGGCGCGTTCACGCAGGCGCCGAGACACTCCACTTCCTCCCAGCTGAAATTGCCGTCCTTGGACAGGTGGAAGGGCTCGTGGTGGATGCGGCTCTGGCACACCTCGATGAGATCGCCGGCGCCGCGCAGCCGGCACGGCGTGGTGCCGCAGACCTGGACGTGCGCCTTCTTGCCGACCGGCTGCAGCTGGAACATGGTGTAGAAGGTCGCGACCTCCAGCACGCGGATATAAGGCATGTCGAGCAGATCCGCGACCGCGCGGATCGCCACTTCCGAAACCCACCCCTCATGCTGTTCCTGAACCCGCCACAGGATCGGGATCACCGCGGAGGCCTGGCGGCCTTCCGGATATTTGGCGATCTGTTCCTTGGCCCAGGCGAGATTTTCCGGCGTGAACGTGAAGTTCGCGGGCTGCAGTTCCTTCGGAGCGAGGCGGCGGACGGACATAATCGTTCAGTCTCTCATTGCATGCGGCGCGCGGCGTTCGCGTTCAGGGCGCTGATCCGGTTTTGCCAGAAGGCGCTTGCGGTGCCGAACACGTTGTAGCCGACGTGAGTGGAAACCTTGATACGGTCGAGGATCGAAAGCTCGGTCACGGTTTCCAGACGATTGGAGCGGGGATCGTAGACGATGAGCTGAAGCGGGGTCTGGTCGAGGATATAGCGCGACACCGTATGGTTGCGGTCGCTGCCGTGCTCCTCGCACAGCAATACGCTGTCGCCCCGCAACAGCCGCGCGCCGCCCTTGATG
>JBAVEE010000400.1:0-5093 GCA_049587575.1 Bradyrhizobium sp. | reverse complement strand
CTGTTCGATTCCGAGCCGGCCGATATAGGAAGTTTCGGCCACCGCGACCAGGGTGGAGCCGAACATCGCGACCGTGTTGGGGAGCGCAAGCCGCAGCAATGTCGGCAGGATCGGCGATGTCACGAGGCTGTTTGTGGGAACGCTGACGAGAGCGTCGTCGAGCGGGGCGTCAATCGTCATGCGTCATCCAGATAGCCAGACCGTCACGGCACGAACGATTATATTATGTATGACATATTATGAGCAAGCCTGAGCCGGCGTCACCCCCGGCCATGCAAGGGTCACCAGGGCAGGCCGCATAGGTCGATGGTGCCTTGCCGCGGTGCGCGCTTGAGATCGAAGACAAACGGCGCCATCGCCTCGAAGCGGATTTTTCCAGCGGGCTGCTCGGCGTAAACCTCGCCGGTGAAGGGGTGCCAGCCGCGGGACTGATAGAACGCGAAATGATCCGGTTCGCAGAACAGCAGCGCGAACTGCACGACTTCGTGATCGCGCATGGTCTGGATCGCCGCATTGAGCGCGATGCTGGCGTAGCCCTGGCGGCGGCATTCGGCGCGGGTCGACACGCCGCCGACGCCGCCGATGTGAAACTTGCGGCCGTTCCAGGTCGCCGTCCTGAAGTAAACGCCGACGTGACAGGCAAGGCCACCCGCCGGCGATTCGATCAGCACCCGCAGGTCGGGATGGGCCCACTTGATGTGGCCCCATGGCTGTTTTGCGACGACATCCGGCGGCCAGACCGCCTCGAACAGCGGCTCGGCCAGTGCCCACGATGCGTCTCCGTTCACAACGTCGATCTCGATACTCATTCCCGCCCTCGTCTTCGCGCCCGCCACGCGTTCTGATACCCGTTTGACGGCGGGTAGGTTACGGATTTTGCGCCTGAGCGTACCTTTCCCGCGAGGCGCCCGTGAAAAGCGTGAGTTCGGCGGCACTCCGGGCCGGAGCCGCCGCGGCCCGGGTGTCATGCCAAATTGCGGTGTTTAACGCCGATGGAACCTTCTATAAGGGTTCCCGTTAAGCCACGTCTCCCATCATTTTCGGACATCACCCCATGACCTTCACGCTTCCCAACCTTCCCTATGCCTATGACGCGCTCGCGCCCCATATGTCGAAGGAAACGCTGGAATATCATCACGACAAGCATCACCAGGCCTATGTGACCAACGGCAACAACCTGCTGAAGGGGACCGAATTCGAGGGCAAGTCGCTCGAGGAGATCGTCAAGGGCTCGTTCGGCAAGAATGCGCCGCTCTTCAACAATGCCGGCCAGCATTACAACCACCTGCATTTCTGGAACTGGATGAAGCCCAATGGCGGCGGCAGCAAATTGCCCGGCCGTCTGGAAAAGAAGATCACCGAGGACCTCGGCGGGTTCGAGAAATTCAAGACCGATTTCGCCGCCGCCGGCGCCGGTCAGTTCGGTTCCGGCTGGGCCTGGTTGTCGGTGAAGAACGGCAAGCTCGAAATCTCCAAGACCCCCAACGGCGAAAACCCGCTGGTGCATGGCGCCACGCCGATCCTCGGCGTCGATGTCTGGGAGCACTCCTATTACATCGACTATCGCAATCGCCGTCCCGATTATTTGAAGGCGTTTGTCGATCATCTCGTGAACTGGGAATATGTCGACCAGCTGTTCTCGAAAGCCTGATCTGGCCGGCTGCGAATCCAGGGGCGGCAGCGTTCGGCTGCCGCCCTTTGTCGTTTGTGGTGCCATCTGTGATGCGTGAGGAGATCGCTGGATGAAGTAAAACCCCCAACCGGCTTGAGAGGTGTCAGTGGACACCTGTTATGTTATATTATAACATTATTCGATGACGCGTTCCGATCCCCACCTCCATGGACATGACCACGGGCACAGTCACGCCCATAGCCACGGGCCGGCTTCGCCCCATCCGGCGCAGGCGGTCTCCTGGTCGATCCTGCGCATGACCGTGATCTCCCGGTTCGCCGCCGCGGTCGCGGTCAGCGCCACGCTGTGGGCCGTCGTATGGCTGGCGATGAGGTGAGCATGGCGGCCCAACTGCAATTCCGCGATGTCACGCTGGGCTACGACCGCCATCCGGCGGTGCATCACCTTAACGGCGAAGTGGCGCCCGGCGCTCTGCTCGCGATCGTCGGCCCCAACGGTGCCGGCAAGTCGACGCTGTTTCGAGGGCTGGTCGGTATCCTCAAACCGCTGGCGGGCACGATTCTGACAGGCGATCTCGATGTCAGGGATATTGCCTATCTGCCGCAAACCGTGGACATCGACCGCAGCTTTCCGATCTCGGTGTTTGATTTCGTCGGCACCGGGCTTTGGCGCAGGACCGGCTTTTTCGGCGGCATGGGCAACGACGCGCGCGAAAAAATCGGTCGTGCCCTCGCGGCCGTCGGCCTCAGCGGCTTCGAAAACCGCAGCATCGGCACGCTGTCCGGCGGGCAGATGCAGCGCATGTTGTTTGCGCGGGTGCTGCTGCAGGACGCGCGCCTGATCGTGCTCGACGAACCGTTCAACGCCATCGACGCCAAGACCTCTGCCGATCTGCTGGCGCTGGTACAGCGCTGGCATGCCGAGAAGCGTACCGTGCTCGCGGCGCTGCACGATATGGACCTCGTGCGGGCTCATTTTCCCGAAACCCTGCTGCTGGCTCGCGGAGAGGTCGCCTGGGGCTCGACCGCCGAGGTGCTGACGGCGGAGAACCTCAAGGAAGCGCGGCGGATGTGCGAAGCCTTCGACGACAGCGCCGCCGCCTGCGCCGTCGACGACATGCCCTCACAGGCCGCCTGAAAATCATGGGTCCGTAGCTTGATGATCTATGACGCGCTGATCGCGCCCTTCACCGAATTCGAATTCATGCGCCGGGCGCTGGCGGCGGTGATCGCGCTTTCGCTGGGCGGCGCGCCGATCGGCGTATTTCTGATGCTGCGGCGAATGAGCCTGGTCGGCGACGCCATGGCGCATGCCATCCTGCCGGGGGCCGCGATCGGCTTCCTGCTGTCCGGTCTCAACTTGTTCGCGATGACGGCGGGCGGGTTGATCGCAGGCTTTGCGGTTGCGATTCTGGCCGGTGTGGTGGCGCGCACCACCGAACTGAAGGAAGATGCCTCTCTGGCGACGTTCTACCTGGCGTCGCTTGCGCTTGGCGTCACCATTGTTTCGATCAAGGGCACCAATATCGATCTTTTGCACGTGCTGTTCGGCAACATCCTGGCGATGGACGACCCGACCCTGCTGATGATCGCGTTCAACGCCACCGTCACCCTTGTCGTGTTGGCGGTGATCTACCGACCGCTGGTGATCGAGAGCGTCGATCCGTTGTTCCTGCGCACCGTGAGCCGGGCCGGCGCGCCCGCGCATCTGGCGTTTCTCGCGCTGGTCGTCGTCAACCTCGTCAACGGCTTTCAGGCGCTCGGCACCCTGCTGGCGGTGGGGTTGATGATCCTGCCCGCGGCCGTCGCGCGGTTCTGGTCGCGCGATATCACCGGCATGATCTGCATCGCGGTCGTGAGCGCGATGGTCTCGGGTTATGCCGGTTTGGTGCTGTCGTTCCAGACCAGGGTGCCGTCGGGCCCGGCAATCATTCTGGTGGCAACCGTGCTCTATATCGGCTCGGTCTTGTTCGGCAACGTCCGCGGCGTGATCAGGCAGATGTTTCCCGGCCGCCACCTCGAGGCGTAGTCATGGGCGTGATGCGGTGTTTTCAACTGGGGCTGACCTGTCTGGCGCTCGCGATGTCGGCTGCCCCCCTGCGCGCGCAAGATCGGTTGCCCCTGAAAGTCGTCGCCTCCTTCTCCATCCTTGACGATTTCGTGAAAAATGTCGGCGGCGAACGGGTCGATGTGACGTCGCTGGTCGGCCCCGATGGCGACGTCCACGTGTATGCGCCGGCGCCGGCGGACGCCCGGAAGATCGCCGATGCAAGGCTCCTGGTCATCAACGGTCTCGGTCTGGAAGGCTGGCTGCCGCGGCTTTTGCAGGCGTCGGGCGGCAAGGCGGCGATCGTCACGGCGACCAGGGGCATCGCGCCCCTCAAGTCGGGCTCCGATGCCGACCCGCACGCCTGGCAATCGGTCGCCAACGCGAAAAAATACGTCACCAATATTCGCGATGCGCTGGCCGCCGCCGACCCCGAGGATGCCGAGGTTTTTCGAAGACAGGCGGAAGCCTATCTGGCAAAGCTCGACGCGCTGGACCGCGAGGTGCGGGCAGCGGTCGAGAAAATTCCGGAGAGCCGCCGCAAGGTGATCTCCACCCATGACGCTTTCGGCTATTTTGCAGCGGCCTATGGCATCCGGTTCATCGCACCGCTGGGCGTTTCCACCGAATCCGAGGCCAGCGCCCGCGACATCGCCGCCATCATCACCCAGATCAAAACGGAAAAAATTCCGGCTGTTTTTCTTGAAAACATCAGCGATCCCCGCCTGATCCGGCGGATATCGGCCGAGACCGGCGCCAGGGTCGGCGGGACGCTATTTTCCGATAGTCTGACGGGTGAAAAGGGCGATGCCCCCACTTACATTGACATGGTCAGGCACAATATAAAGGCCTTGACCAGCGCGCTGGCCGATTAGGGCAGGGGCCCTCCCTGTTGCCGCGCCAAGACGTTTGCGCCATATCCTTGCGCCAAGTCCCGTTTTCGGAGCCACCATGCCAGAATCGACGTCCCAAAAAATTCCCGTGACCGTGCTGACGGGTTATCTCGGCGCCGGCAAGACTACGCTGCTCAACCGCATCCTGTCGGAAAACCACGGCAAGAAATACGCGGTCATCGTCAACGAATTCGGCGAGATCGGCATCGACAACGACCTGATCATCGGCGCCGACGAAGAAGTGTTCGAGATGAACAACGGCTGCGTCTGCTGCACCGTGCGCGGCGACCTGGTCCGCATCCTCGGCGGGCTGATGAAGCGCAAGGGCAAGTTCGACGCCATCATCGTCGAGACCACCGGGCTCGCCGATCCGGCGCCGGTGGCGCAGACCTTCTTCGTCGACGAGGACGTGCAGAAGAACGCCCGGCTCGATGCGGTGGTGACGGTGGCCGATGCGAAATGGCTGAGCGACCGGCTGAAGGACGCCCCCGAAGCGAAGAATCAGATCGCGTTCGCCGATG
>JBAVEE010000399.1:0-1836 GCA_049587575.1 Bradyrhizobium sp. | reverse complement strand
GATAAAAACCGGTTTATGCGGCAATGCAGCATTTGCTGCGCGGCTCTACGCCGGGATATCGCTGTTCGCGAGATCCCACATCAGACGGTAGGTGCCGCTCGAAATCACCGCGGACTTGAGCGTGGCTAGGCGCGCCGCGATGGCAGTCGAAGCCGCGTTCACATCCGTTGCGTCGATCAGCACGAACCAGTCGCCGGCGCCGGCGCTCGCCGCCGAAGGAATTTCGGTTGTCGGCCCGGACAATGCACGATCGCTCTCGATCAGATGCATCGAGATCACCCCGTCGAACCGTTCCGGATCCAGCGCTTCCCGAAGTGCCTCGCGCAATCGGCCTTCTTCGCCGGCCGGCGGGCGAAGCCGGACGATGCCGAGCGCCGCACCGCGGCCCTGTCCGCGGCTGACGGTGATGCGGGCCACCGCGCGGATCATGTTTTCAAAACGCGCCATGGTCTTTTTCGACCACTCGGTCGGGTTGGCGAGCCGGGTTTTGTAGGCAGGGCTATCCAGGACGTCGATCGTTCTGGTGGAGTACAGGCAGAGATATTTCGGGGAAGCCTGATGCGCGATGTAACGCCGGGCTTCGAGGAAGCCTTCGATGGCGACGCGCTCCTGGAGATGTTCGCGATCGTACCAGCGATTGAACTCGGCTTCATCCGACGCGTCGATGTCCATCGACGTCAGCAACATGCCTTTTCCGGCGAGCGGCATTTCCGACGGCCCTTTATCCCGTAATTCCCGAGGCCAGATCCGCGATCGCCTTCATCACCGCGTCCCTGACGCCGGGATCATACAGCGTGTGGCCGGCGCCCTCGACGAAACGAACCTTCGAACCGGCCCAGACCGCGGCAAGCGCATGTGAGGTCGCCGGCGGACACAGCAAATCGTAGCGGCCCTGCACGATGATGCCCGGAATTCCCTTGAGCTTTCCGGCTTCGGCGAGCAGTTGCCCTGCTTGCATGAAGCAGCTGTTCTGGAAATAATGCGCTTCCATGAATGGCGTGGCGGGCAGGGGGCCGCTCGATTTCAGCGACGAAAGATCGAGCCGCGTGCGCGATGGCATGTGTTCGGATAGAATGCGCTCGGTGTCGTGCCAGGCGCGGGCGAACAGGCCGTGCACGGCGGGATCGGCGTCGAGAATCCGCCGCCAGTACCCTTCAAGCGGCGTTCCGCGTTCCGCCTCGGGCAGCAGACCGACAAAATCATCGCTGAGGCCGGGATAGAAGCGCGGCAGCGCGTCGAGAAACGCGCCTTCGAGTTCGCGGCTTGTGCCGAGGAAGGTCGCGCGCAACACGATGCCCGAGACCCGATCGGGGTGCGCCTGCGCATAGGCCAGCGCCAGTGTCGCGCCCCACGAGCCGCCGACGATCAGCCAGCGCTGAAAGCCGAATCTTGCGCGGATCATTTCCATGTCCGCGATCAGATGCGGCAGCGTGTTGTTCTCGCGACGTCCCTTGGGACGGCTCCGGCCGGCGCCGCGCTGGTCGAACAACACCGCATGGAAGCGCTCGGGATCGAACAGCCTGCGGTGATCGGGCTGGCAACCGCTGCCGGGCCCGCCATGCAGATAGACCGCGGGCAAGCCGTCGGCGCGACCGACGGTTTCGACATAGATCTCATGGCCGTCGCCAACGGCGAGCTGCTCCGACGTCAGCGGCGCGAACGGGTCGGCGCGCTTGCCGGCGGACCTGGCCGCGTCGGCGTCAGGCGCCATGGCCGCCTTCCGCCTCCGGCGTGCCGCCTGCGAAATTGCGATAGATGAAGCGGCTGTTGTCGCCGGCGGCTTCCTGCTCCGCCATCTTGAAGATCTTCTCATGCAGGGGCGACAGCGTGCAGGCC
>JBAVEE010000398.1:0-3861 GCA_049587575.1 Bradyrhizobium sp. | reverse complement strand
ACCTATCCGATCTGCCGCTGGTCCGGCGACCTCGGACCCAAGGTCCGCGAAGGCGACCGCCAGGCCCCCGAAGGCTTTTATAACATTTCGCCGGCGCAGATGAATCCGCAGTCGGCCTACTACCTCTCGTTCAATACCGGCTACCCCAACGCTTACGACAGGTCGCTCGGGCACACCGGCTCGGAACTGATGGTGCATGGCGACTGCTCGTCGCGCGGCTGCTACGCCATGACCGACGAACAGATCGCGGAAATCTATTCGCTGGGACGGGAATCCTTCTTCGGCGGTCAAAAGTCGTTCCAGTTTCAGGCCTATCCGTTCCGGATGACGCCGCTCAACATGGCCAGGCATCGCAACAATCCGAACATGCCGTTCTGGAAAATGATCAAGGAAGGCTACGATCATTTCGAAGTGACGCGGCAGGAACCGAAGGTCGATTTCTGTGAAAGGAAATACGTGTTCGATGCGGTAAAACCGCCGGATGCGAAACGGGAGCCGGTATTTGAGGCGTCGGCAAAATGCCCCGCTTACGTCGTTCCGGACGATGTCGCCGAAGCCGTCCGCGAAAAGCAAAGGGCGGATCAGGCTGAGGTCGCCAAGCTGATTGAGCGGGGCACGCCGGTGGCGCGGATCAACACCGGCATCGACGGCGGCATGCACAGGGTGTTCGCTGCCAAGCTGCCCGGCGGCAGTACCGGGCTCTCGGACGGCGGCCAAGGCCTCGCGCTGCTCACGCTTGATAAGGCGCCCGGCACCATTCCTCCGGGGGTCAATCCTCCGCGCGGACCGGTTACGTCGCCGGATGAACCGTTCGCGGCGTCCGCGACGCACGTCGCGTTCGCGGCACCCGGCGCGCAGAATACGCAATCCCAAAATGCCCAGTCTGAAGGCTTCTTCTCCAGCCTCGCCCGCAAGGTCGGCCTCGGCGGCACCGCCGATACCACCGCCACCGCCGCGCCGCCGCCAGCTTCCGCCAAGCCGAAGGTAGCCGAAGCCAGGCCGCCGCACCCCGGGACTTCGATCCCCAAGGAAGCGGCGCGGAAGCCCGAGACCAAGCAGGCTGCCGCGCACCCGTCCTTGAAACCAACGATGACCGATACCGCGGCGACCTCGCCTGAGCCCGCTCCCGCGGCACCCAGCATGGTTGCCGGCGCACAGCCGATCGTTTCGGCGAATTCGTTCGAGAGCCGCTTCTCGGCGGCCAGGTAAAGCAAAATCGCTTCAGCATCGCACGGTCGTGGCGGACGTCGCCGTCTTTGTTGGGCGCCGTAGAGTTGCCGGCGCTCCCCGCCCCGGCTCGGCGGCTGGATAATATCCTGTCGATGCAATAGTCTCTCATCCGCTGATATAAAAAGAAAAAAGCCGGCAGGATACTGCTTCGGCGGCAAAAAAACGCAGGGAGGATGATCATGGCTGATTCGGAATCGGCTGTATTGCATCGCCGTCGATTCCTGAAAGGGATGGCCGTCGCCGGTAGCGCAACCTTCGCGGCTCCCGCAGCCGTTCAGGCGCAGGCTCCGGACAAGCCAAACGGCAACGCGTCACCGCCCACAGCAGCCGCAAGAGCAAGCGAGCGCGAACACCCGCCGGAAGCCGACCGACTGACAACGGAAAAGACCGGCTCGGACTTCATGGTCGATGTCTGCAAGACGCTCGATCTCGACTATATGGCCGCCTGCCCGGGCTCGACTTTTCGCGGCCTGCAAGAAAGCTTTATCAACTACGGACAGAACAAACGTCCGGAGTGGCTGACGTGCATGCACGAGGAAGCGGCGGTCGGCATGGCGCATGGCTATGCGAAGGTCGCCGGCAAGCCCATGGCGGCAATCGTGCACGGAACGGTCGGCACCCAGCATGCGACGATGGCCATCTATAATGCCTTCTGCGACCGCGTTCCCATGGTGCTCTTTACGGGTAACGCGGGTCCGCTCGACGAGCGCCGGCCCGGGGTCGAATGGTTCCACAGCGTACAGGACGCCGCCTCCACCGTGCGCGACTTCGTCAAGTGGGACGATTATCCAATGTCGCTTCAGCATTTTGCCGAGTCGACGGTGCGTGGCTATGCGCTGGCCTGCGCACAGCCTCCGGGGCCGGTATTCATCACCGCGGACACCCGGCTGCAGGAAGAACCGCTCGACGAACGCGAGCAGCGCAAGCTCGGAATTCCGCGTTTGGTTGCACCCGCGCAACCGGCAGGCGACCCGAACGCCTTGCGCGAGGCCGCCAAAATGCTGGTCGCGGCCGAAGCGCCCGTCATCATCGCCGATCGTTATGCACGCTCGCAAGCGGCGATGGACCAGCTCGTAAGGCTTGCCGAGCTTTTGCAGGCTCCCGTGATCGACAACCGATCGCGCATGAACATGCCGAACACGCATTATCTCTGCCAGTCAGAGCGGGCGGGCGGATTGATCGCGCAAGCCGACTGCATCCTGTCGCTCGAGCCGGTCGACCTCTACGGCCAGCTCAATGCTATGCGCGACCAGTTGGAGCGTACCGTGAGTTCGAAGGCCAGGAAGGGGGTGAAGGTCATCAGCATCTCGACCCGTGATCTGCTGGTCCATTCCAACTACCAGGGCTTCCAGCGCTACCTGGCGGCCGACATCAATATCACCGCGGACGCCCAAACGACCTTGCCATTCCTGATCGAAGCCGTGCAGCGCGAAATATCCCCCGGCGGCAGAGAGGCCATCGGGATGCGCGGCCAGAAGATGCGCGAAGCCCATGATGGCTTCGCGGACCGCGCGCGTGCGGAGGCCGCGCTCGCATGGGACGCGAGCCCGATCTCGTCGGCGCGCATGTATATGGAGCTTTGGCAGCATCTCAAGCAGGAGGATTGGGCGCTGGTCTCGGACGGCGATTTCTCGTCCAATTGGCCGCATCGCCTGTGGCCGCTGGAAAAGCACTATCGCTTCATCGGCGGCTCAGGCGGCTATGGGGTAGGCTATCAGCCGGTTGCCGCGCTCGGGGCGGCACTCGCGCATCGCGACGCCGGCGGGCGCGTGGTTGTCAGCATCACCGGCGACGGCGAATTCAACATGGCGCCGCATACGCTGTGGACCGCCGCGCACCACGGCATTCCGTACCTGACCGTCATCCAGAACAATCGCGCCTATCACCAGGAGGTCATGCACGTCCAGCGGATGGCGAACCGGCACAATCGCGGTCTGCGGAACGTGCCTATCGGTACGACGATCGACAATCCGAACATCGACTACGCCAGGATCGCGCAGGGGTACGGTGCGGTCGGTATCGGGCCGATCAACGATCCAAACGATCTGTCCGAGGCGTTCCGCAAGGGCATTGCCGCCGTCAAGGCCGGCCAGCCCGCCCTGATCGACGTCGTCATGCAGCCGCGGTGAGGAGAGAGCGATGAAGCATCTCGTTCTCGCTGTGACGGGCTTGATTTTGGCCGCCGGCCCGGCATGCGCCCAGGCTCCTGCGGCGACGGGCAATGTCGAGAACGGCGGGAAGCTCTACGTTCAGGTCGGTTGTTATCAATGCCACGGCTATGCAGGTCAGGGCGCGCGGATGACCGGCCCGCGCGTCTCGCGAACCGAGTTCCCCTTCGAGAGCTTTCTGTATCAGCTTCGCCACCCGGCAAACCAGATGCCGCCGTACGAGGCGGCCGTCGTCTCCGATCAGGAAGCGGCGGATCTCTACGCCTATGTGCGGCAGATGCCGGCGCCGCGCGATCCGAACGGCATTCCCCTGCTCAAGGCGGGGCGTTGAGAGCCGGGCTGGCCGCTAAGCAGCGCGAGACCGATCGGCCCCCTCACGCATACTTGCCGTGGCAGTGCTTGTATTTCTTGCCGGAGCCGCACGGACAATCCTCGTTGCGGCCGACCTTGCCCCAGCTCGCCG
>JBAVEE010000397.1:0-3395 GCA_049587575.1 Bradyrhizobium sp. | reverse complement strand
CCGTTAGTGCTTCCGCGCTGTCGGCGGTGATGGTGCGTGCCGTCGACACGGTGGTCGAATTTGCCGAGATGCTTTGTGACAAGCGCTTCAACACCTGCGTGATCGGACCGGGCGCCGGCATCGGCGGGCGGACGCGCGATCTGGTGCTGACGGCCGTTTCCGCGAAGCGAAGCCTGGTGCTGGATGCTGACGCGCTGACGAGCTTTGCCGACGCCCCTGATCGGCTGTTCGACGCGATCAAGGCGTGCCACGATCCGCAGGTCGTTCTGACCCCGCATGAGGGAGAATTTCCCCGGCTGTTCAGCGACATCAGCAACAAGCAGCCGCTTCGCTCCAAGCTCGGGAGGGTCCGGGCGGCCGCCGAGCGCAGTGGCGCCGTCGTCCTGCTCAAGGGGCCGGATACGGTCGTGGCCTCACCGGAGGGCCGCGCGACCATCGCCGCCAACGCGCCGCCCTGGCTCGCGACCGCCGGTGCCGGTGACGTGCTCGCGGGAATGATATCGGGGCTGTTGGCGCAGGGCGTGCCGGCGTTCGAGGCCGCCAGTATGGGGGTCTGGATGCACGGCGAGGCGGCGCGCGAGGCGGGACCCGGCCTGATCGCGGAAGATCTGCCGGAGGTGCTGCCGGCGGTGCTCCGGCACCTCTATGATGAGTTCGGCATCGACTACTAGGACGCTCCGGCTCTTCACTCGACGCTGTACCACCGCACCAGCCGTGGCGCCGCCCAGTCGGTCGCGACGGATTCGATCAGCCAGCGTCCGGCATGTTCGGCGGCGAAAGCGATGCGCTGGGTCTGTCCGGCCTCGATCGCCAGCGTGTCCAGCCAGAACGGCTTCCAGCCGTCGTCGAGCCGGTCCAGCAGCCTGAAATGATGGCCGTGAAGGTGAAACACGGCGGTGGTCTCGGCGCGGTTGGTCAGCGCCAGCACGACGGCACGGCCGACCTTGACGCGGAAGGCGGGTGGCGCGGTCGCGGTGAAGTTGGCCGGGACGGCCCAATCGGGCTGCCCTCCGCCAAGGGCCGGTTCGAAGCGCACGGCGTTCTTGAGGTCGAGCCGCCCGGGCAGGCCGTTGGACGGCAGCGGCGGCGCGGCCGGCAACGCCGCGTGGCGCAGGGGCGGGGCATCCGAGGTGATCAGCCGGGCAATGGGCCGGGCTTGCTTGCCGTCATGCAGCAGGACCAATGAAGTCGCGCCCGGCGCGCGCGCCGGGGCGTCGATGAAGGCGTCGAGCCGGGTTCCCGGCGCAAGTATAAGCACGCCGTCATGTGCCAGAAACGGTTCGGCCGGCTCGCCGTCGAGAGCCATAACCTTTACATTAGTGTCCTCTATTTTTACAGCAATTACATTTCGTTGAAGGCCATTTATAAAGCGAAATCTCAGACGTTCATGAGGGCTGATGTTAAAGTTCTGCGTGAGCCGTCCATTGATCGTGTAAACTGCTGTCGTGCCTTTGGGATCGAGGCCGGGCGCCAGCGCGGTTCCATCTGGGCGAAGCCGCCAGTCCTCGATCAAAATCACCTCGTCGCGGTCGACGGCGACGGCCTCGCTCTCGGTAACGATCAGGGGCAGGCCGCGGGTTGGCCGCGCCGCGCCATCTCCGAGCAGGGCGAGGTCGCACAGAAACGTCCCGGCATGGGGCAACGGAACCGCGAAAGTGTCCCTGGCGCCCGATGCCGGGGAAGCCCGGGCAAGCAATGGCTCGGCGGCCGAAGCGCCGTCGATCCCGCGCCAATTCAGGACCATCGGGTTGGGCAGGTCGCTGCCGAAGGCGATCTCGGCGCTGGCGCCCCGCCTGAACCGCAGATCGGAACCGGCGAGCGACCAAATCGGGGTGTCCGGCTCTCCCGGACGCAAGGCGAGGACGTCGGCTTTGGCCTGAAGCATGACGGCGGGACGACCTTGGGCCCGCGCCGGCGTGACCGCCGCCGGATTGAGGACCGCAGCACCCAATCCGGCCAGCAGCGCGCGTCGGTCCGGTCGAAAAATGTGATCTGCCATCCCGTCGATGCGGACCATTTTCCACTGGATATGTCCAGTTGCCGAGGGGGTGGCCGGGCAGGCTCTGACGGGGCCATTTTTTTGCTGCGAACCGACGGGCTCATGTTATAAGCCCGCCGCAACGATCGCGTTTAAGATTTGGGACGGGGCGTCCAAATCATAAACCTGATCGATTCCATTAACTTGGAGCATGATGGCCGCCCGAAAACCGCTTCACACTTTTCGGCATCATGCTCGGGCATTGCGGCCGGACAGGATGCTAGCAGCGGGCGTGGCGGAATTGGTAGACGCGCTGGATTTAGGTTCCAGTGACGAAAGTTGTGGGGGTTCGAGTCCCTCCGCCCGCACCAAGCGCTGACAGCGTTTGCATGACGATTACTGGAGGGCCTGTTTTTCGAAGGGGCGACCTGCCCGAAGAAGAATGGGTCCGCCGAACCACTGACGCAGGCTTTAACGTCGCGCGTCGACCAGATTGACAAATGTCCGCGCCGCGAGGCGTGGACGAACGCGGAAGAAGATTGACGCCATGCAGGTTACAGAAACCCTCGCCGAGGGATTGAAGCACGAATTCCAGATCAGCGTTCCCGCATCGGATCTCGACGCCAAGGCGGACGCCCGTCTGGTGGATCTCAAGGACAAGGTCCGTCTCAACGGCTTCCATCCGGGCAAGGTGCCGGTGAGCCACCTCAAGAAGGTCTATGGCCGCTCGGTGATGGCGGAGACCATCGACCAGACCATCCGCGATACCAATTCGCAGATCTTCACCGAACGCGGCTTCCGGCTCGCGACCGAGCCCAAGATCACGATGCCGACGGAGGAAAAAGCCGTCGAGGATATCCTCGCCGGAAAATCCGACCTCACCTATACGGTTTCGATCGAGGTCGTGCCCGCGATTGCGCTGGCCGACTTCAAGAGTTTCACCGTCGAGAAGCCGGTTGCCGAGGTGACCGACGCCGATATCGACGAAGCCATCAAGCGGATCGCGGACGGCAACAGGGCCTATGCCGCCAAGGGCGAGGGCGCCAAGGCCGAGAGCGGGGATCGGGTCACGATCTCGTTCAAGGGCTCCATCGACGGTGTGCCGTTCGACGGCGGCACTGGCGAGAACATCCAGGTCACGATCGGCTCCAACAGCTTCATCCCCGGCTTCGAGGAACAGCTGATCGGCATCGCCCAGGGCGAAACCCGCACACTGAAGGTTTCATTCCCGAAGAACTACGCCAGCGAAAAGCTGGCGGGCCAGCCGGCCGAATTCGAAACCACGGCGACCCTGGTCGAAGCACCGCAGGACACCAAGATCGACGACGAGTTCGCCAAGGCGCTCGGACTGGAATCGCTCGACAAGCTGAAGGAAGCCGCGCGCGAGCGGCTGGCGGCCGAATACGCCGGCACGACC
>JBAVEE010000396.1:0-3626 GCA_049587575.1 Bradyrhizobium sp. | reverse complement strand
ACAGGGCGCCGACGCCATCATCGCCCAAGGCGCCGAAGCCGGCGGCCATCGCGGCATGTTCCTGACCGAAAGCATCGCCGAGCAGCCCGGTACCTTCGCGCTGGTGCCGCAGGTGGTCGATGCCGTGAAAATCCCGGTGATCGCGGCGGGCGGTATCGCCGACGGACGGGGCATTGCGGCGGCTTTCGCGCTGGGGGCGGCCGGGGTTCAGATCGGCAGCGCCTATTTGCGCTGCCCGGAATCCAAGGTGATTGCGCCGGCGCGGATCGCGCTCGCCCAGGCGCGGGACGATTCCACCGTCATTACCAACGTCATGACCGGGCGCCCGGCGCGCGGGGTCGCCAATCGCGTCATGCGCGAGGTCGGCCCGATTTCACCGGATGCGCCGGCTTTTCCGCATGCCGCGGCGGCCCTGGCGCCGCTGAAGGCGGCTTCGGAAAAGCTCGGCAAGCTCGATTTCACCAATCTCTGGGCCGGGCAGGCGGTGCGGTTGGGGCGCGAAATGCCGGCGGCGGAGCTGACCCGGGCGCTGGCCGGGGCGGCGCTGGCGCGGCTGAGCCAATTGGCGGGTTAAGAGGCATCCCCCGCGGTTGCGGCGCAAAACCACCCTCTGCTATACGGCGGACTGAATTTTGCCGTTAGAGGCCTCATATAATGTCCGTCGACGCCGCCACCGTTCGCCGTATCGCGCACCTCGCGCGGATCGCGGTCACAGAATCAGAGGTTCCGCATCTGCAGGGCGAGCTGAACGCGATGCTGGCCTTCGTCGAGCAGCTGAGGGAAGTCGACGTCGAGGGCGTCGAACCGATGACCTCGGTGATGCCGATGGAAATGAAGAAACGCGCCGACGTCGTCAACGATGGCGAGATCGCCGACGATATCGTCAGGAATGCGCCGGAAACCCAGGGGCATTTCTTCCTGGTGCCGAAGGTCGTCGAGTGACATAGCGTTTTCGAGCGAAGTGGGTACCGGTTCGCGTGAAGAAAACGCGTCAAATAGAGAGTCTTGAAGACGAGAAATCCGATGTGTCTGCTCTGCGACGATGAAAAGGCCTATCAGGCCTACATGAACTACCTCGACGCCATGGAGCGCCAGGGCAAGGTCGCCGATCCCGACAAGGCCGTCGACGCCGTGCTCGATGCGCTGGAAGCCGCCGACAAGGCGAGCAACGAACCGTTGCGCGACGACCCGGCCCGCGACAAGACACTGTCTCCCTTCTTCTGCAGCCCGGTTAATAAATGACCGATTTGACATCGCTGACCCTCGCCGAAGCTCGAGATGGCCTCGCGAAGAAATCGTTCACGTCACTTGAGTTGACCGAGGCGCATCTTTCGGCGATCGAGGCGGCGCGCGCGCTCAACGCCTTTGTGCTGGAGACGCCCGATCAGGCCCGCGCCATGGCGCGCGAAGCCGACGGCAAGCTCGGGAAGGGGCAGGGCGGGCCGCTCGCCGGTATTCCGCTCGGGATCAAGGATCTGTTCGCGACCAAGGACGTTCGCACCACGGCGTGCTCCAAGATACTCGGCAATTTCGTGCCGACCTACGAATCCACGGTGACGTCGCAGCTCTGGCGCGATGGCGCGGTGATGCTGGGCAAGCTCAACAATGACGAATTCGCAATGGGCTCGTCGAACGAGACTTCGTGCTTCGGCCCGGTGGTCAATCCATGGCGCCGCGACGGCGCCAACACCACGCTGGTGCCCGGCGGCTCGTCCGGCGGCTCGGCGTCGGCGGTGGCGGCGCTGCTGTGCATGGGGGCGACCGCGACCGACACCGGCGGATCGATCCGTCAGCCGGCGGCGTTCACCGCGACCGTCGGCATGAAGCCGACCTATGGGCGCTGTTCGCGCTGGGGCATCGTCGCGTTTGCGTCCTCGCTCGATCAGGCCGGGCCGATCGGTCGCACGGTGCGCGATACCGCGATCCTGATGCGTTCGATGGCGGGCCACGATCCCAAGGACACCACGTCGGTCGATCGCGCGGTGCCGGATTACGAGGCCGCGGTCGGACGTTCCGTCAAGGGGATGAGGATCGGCATACCCAGGGAGTATCGCCTCGACGGGATGCCGGCGGAAATCGAAAAGCTCTGGAGCGCGGGCGCGGCTTGGCTGAAGGCCGCCGGCGCCGAACTGGTCGAGGTGTCGCTGCCGCACACCAAATACGCATTGCCGGCCTATTACATCGTGGCGCCCGCGGAGGCCTCGTCGAACCTGGCGCGCTATGACGGGGTGCGCTACGGCCTGCGCGTGCCCGGCCGCAGCATCGGGGACATGTATGAAAACACCCGGGCCGAAGGCTTCGGGGCCGAAGTCCGTCGCCGCGTCATGATCGGCACCTATGTGCTCTCGGCCGGCTATTACGACGCGTATTATTTGCGTGCGCAGAAGGTTCGCACGCTGATCAAGCGGGATTTCGAGGATTGCTTCGCCCAGGGCGTGAACGCGATCCTGACGCCGGCGACGCCATCCGCGGCATTCGGGATCGGCGAAAAGGGCGCCGACCCCGTCGAGATGTATCTCAACGACATCTTCACGGTGACCGTGAACATGGCGGGATTGCCCGGCATCGCGGTTCCCGCCGGCAAGGATTCGCAAGGTCTGCCGCTCGGCTTGCAGCTGATCGGCCGCCCCTTCGACGAAGAGACGCTGTTCTCGCTCGGCGAGGTGATCGAGCAGGCGGCGGGGCGGTTCACGCCGGCGAGGTGGTGGATGTGAAGTTCCATTCGGTCCCCGCGGGCTTTTGCGTTGCGTTTTCCGCAGCGCTTCGCCATGGTTTATCCATAAGCATGGTCAGCGCATGAGCATCGACGACGGTATCCCGTCCACTCAACAGGTCGACCAGATTCTGGGTTCCTCGAAGCTCGTCTCGGCGATCGAGAACGACAAATACAAGCACTTGCTCGATTTCGCTCCTGTCGCGGTCGCGGTGTCGCGCGGTTCCGGCGCCACGCAGCATGTCGTTTACGTCAACAAGGCGTTCGAGAGTTTGATGTCCATGGCGGCCCGCGACGTCGAGGGCCAGAGCTGGACCTGCCTTGATGGCTTTCTCCACGAGGATGATCCGACCCGGACCCTGGGCGAGGCGATCCGGAACGACGAGGATTTCATCGGCGTATTCCGCCCGGCCGCGCCGGTCGACCGCCTGGTCATCGTACAGGCCTACGCCTCCGTGATCGAAAACGACGATGGTGTGGAGAATTTCCGGATCGCGGCGCTGGTCGATGTCGGCGGCCGGGAACGGGCGCAGATCGAGCAGTTCGAAAGCCAGATCCGCGACCGCGATATGTTGATGCGCGAGCTTCAGCATCGGGTGAAGAACAATCTTCAGCTGATCACGGCGCTGATCCGCCTGGAGGCGCGATCGGCTGCGGAAGGCGAGACGGTGGCTTTGGCGCGACTCGCAAGCCGGATCGACGCGCTGACGGTGTTGTACCGGACCCTCTCGGCGGAAAATGCGCCGCCCGAAATCGATCTCGGTCAATATCTTTTGGACGTCGCAACCTCCGTCATGGAGGTCAACGCGATGCCGGGCGTGGAAATAGATGTCGAAGCCGGCTTTTGCCCGCTCTCGATCAACATTGCGATGCCGGCGGGGCTGCTGGTCAACGAGATGCTGACCAACGCGCT
>JBAVEE010000395.1:0-5612 GCA_049587575.1 Bradyrhizobium sp. | reverse complement strand
CGCTCTGGGAGACCATGCTGGCTGCGATGAAGCTCGGCGTGGTGGTGATTCCTGCCACCACGCTGCTGACGTCCGACGAGCTTCGCGACCGGCTCGATCGCGGCCGCGCCAAGGTCGTGGTGGCGACGCAGGACCAGGTCGCCAAGTTCGCTGGCCTCGGCGCCGATCGGCTTGTCCGCATCGTCGTCAACGCGTCGTCGAAGCAGGAAGGTTGGCTGGCCTACGAACAGGCGGCGGATTTCCCGGAAACGTTCGTGCCGGACGGGCCGACCGGCGCGGAAGACCCGATGCTGCTCTATTTCACGTCCGGCACGACCGCCAAGCCAAAACTGGTGCGGCACAGCCAACGCAGCTATCCCGTCGGCGGTCTGTCGACGATGTACTGGCTCGGGTTGCAACCGGGCGATATTCATCTGAACATTTCCTCACCGGGCTGGGCCAAGCACGCTTGGAGCTGCTTCTTCGCGCCCTGGAATGCCGGGGCCACCGTGTTCGTGGTCAATCAGCCGCGCTTCGACGCCAAGGGATTGCTGGCGACCATCGGGCGCTGCGGCGTCACTACGCTGTGCGCGCCGCCGACGGTGTGGCGCCTGTTCATTCAGGAGAAGCTGGCGACCTTCAAGGTCAGCTTGCGCGAGGTCTGCGGCGCCGGCGAACCGCTCAATCCCGAGGTGATCGATCAGGTGCGCGCGGCCTGGGGGCTGACGATCCGCGACGGCTACGGCCAGACCGAAACCACAGCGCTTGCCGGCAACTCGCCGGGCCAGAAGGTCAAGGTCGGATCGATGGGCCGGCCGCTGCCGGGATACCGCGTGCGGATCACCGACAGCGACGGGCAGGTTGCGAGCGAGGGCGAAGTCAGCCTGCTGCTTGGCGACGACCGGCCGGCGGGCCTGATGCAGGGCTATCAGGGCGACGACGGCAAACTGAGCGGTGCGGACGGAGATCTCTATCGCAGCGGCGATGTGGTGTTTGCCGACGACGAGGGCTATCTGACCTTCGTCGGCCGCTCCGACGACGTCTTCAAATCCTCCGATTACCGGATCAGCCCGTTCGAGCTCGAGAGCATCCTGCTGGAGCATGAATCGGTCGCGGAGGCGGCGGTCGTTCCCAGTCCCGATCCCATTCGTCTTGCCGTTCCCAAGGCCTATGTGCTGCTGACGGCGGGCGCGGAGCGGTCGGGCGAGACCGCGCTGTCGATCTTCCGCCACCTGCATGCAAGGCTAGCGCCGTTCAAGCGCATCCGGCGCATCGAGCTCGTGACGGAACTGCCGAAGACGATTTCCGCCAAGATTCGCCGCGTGCAGTTGCGTCGTCTGGAGCACGACAACGACCGCGAAAATTCGCTGCGCGGCGCCGAATTCCGCGAAGAAGAATTCCCGGAGCTGCAGAAGATGCGGCCAACCGGCTCACCGGAGAGTTGACGTATGAATGAAGTCTGGAAGAAACCGCCGATTTCGCTGCAAGCCTACCAGGACATGGTCGGCCGGGAAGTCGGCGTGTCGTCATGGCATCTGGTCGATCAGAACCGGATCGACGTCTATGCCGATGTGATCGAGGATCATCAATTCATTCACGTGGATCCCGAACGCGCGAAGCGCGAAACCGCGTTCGGCACCACGATCGCTCATGGATTCCTGACGATGTCGCTGATGAGCATCATGTCCTATGAGGTGATGCCGGTGATCGAGGGCACGACGATGGGTGTCAATTACGGCTTCGACAAGCTGCGGTTCATCTCGCCGGTGCGCACGGGCTCGCGGGTGCGCGGCCGCTTTACGCTGATGGAGGCAAAGTTGCGCAAGCCGGCGGAGCTGCTATCGCGCACCAATGTCACCGTCGAGATCGAGGGCGAGGAAAAGCCCGCTTTGGTGGCCGACTGGATCGGCCTGATCTATTTTGCTTGAACTGCGGGAAATGCAATCATGACAATCAGGTTTGATGGACGCGTCGCTATCGTCACCGGCGCGGGCAATGGTCTTGGCCGCGCGCACGCGCTTGGTCTGGCGAGCCGCGGCGCGAAGGTCGTGGTCAACGATTTCGGCGGTGCCCGCGACGGCACCGGCGGTTCGCTGACGGCGGCGGAAACCGTGGTCGAGGAGATCCGCAAGGCCGGCGGGGTGGCGATGGCCGACGGTGCCGACGTCTCCAACTTCGAGCAGGTCAGGGCGATGGTCGATCGCGCCACCAGGGAGTGGGGCAGCGTCGACCTGCTCTGCGCCAATGCCGGCATCCTGCGCGACAAGTCGTTTGCCAAGATGGAAATCGCCGATTTCGCAAAGGTGCTGGACGTCCATCTCACCGGCACCTTCTATTGCTGCAAGGCGGTGTGGGACGGCATGCGCGAGCGCAATTATGGCCGCATCGTCGTCACCACGTCGTCGTCGGGGCTTTACGGCAATTTCGGCCAGGCCAATTACGGCGCGGCGAAAGCCGGCATGATCGGTCTGATGAACGTGCTGGCGGAAGAAGGCCGCAAGAACAATATCCGCGTCAACACGATTTCGCCGACGGCGGCGACACGCATGACCGAAGAGCTGCTTCCGCCGCAGGCCCTCGCTCTGATGCGGCCGGAAGCGATCACCCCGGCGGTGCTCTATCTGCTGGCGGAGGACGCGCCGACCCGCACCATCATGGGCGCGGGAGCAGGCTCGTTCGCGGTGATCAGGATCCTGGAAACCGAAGGCGTCAACCTGGCTGCATCCGATTGGACCCCCGAGGCGATATCAGCGCATTTTGCCGAGATCAGCGAGATGGGCAAGGCGAGGGCGCTGGAAGGCGCGTTCCAGCAGACCCAGAAATATGTCGCCCAGGCCGCGGAGCGGGAGGGAATTAAGCTGTAACTTGAGCAGTCATTCCGGGTTCGCGCTGACGCGCGCCCCGGAATGACGGCTTGGGTGACTCGTCGAAATCAGGCATAGGCTTGTATCGATGTCACCCGTTTCCCAAACACAAATCGCCATCATCGGCGCGGGCCCCGCCGGGCTGATGGCCGCCGAGGTGCTGGCGCAAGACGGCGCCCGCGTCACGGTCTATGACGCGATGCCGTCGGTGGGCCGCAAGTTCCTGATGGCCGGCCGCGGTGGGCTCAATCTGACGCATAGCGAGACGCTGCCGGCGTTTCTCGGCCGCTACCGCGAGGCGGTGCCGCAGCTTGCCGCCGCCATTGAAGCGTTTCCGCCGGATGCCTTGCGGGCATGGAGCGAGGCGCTGGGGCAGCCGACCTTCGTCGGCTCCTCCGGCCGGATCTTTCCCAGAGCATTGAAGGCATCGCCGCTGTTGCGCGCGTGGCTGCGGCGGCTCGACGCGGCGGGCGTGCAATTTTCATTGCGCCACCGCTGGACCGGCTGGGACGCGAATGGCCGTCTGTTGTTCCAGGACCCCGGCGGGCAAAGCGCCGTCGAAGCGCGCGCGACCGTGCTGGCGCTCGGCGGCGCGAGCTGGCCGCGGCTCGGCTCCGACGGCGAATGGGCGGAGATATTGGCGGCGAAGGGCGTGAAGGTATCGCCGCTCAAGCCCGCCAATTGCGGCTTCACCGTCGCCTGGTCGGAGATCTTCCGCGACCGCTTCGAGGGCGAACCGCTGAAGGGGATCGCGCTGTCGTTCGGCGCCCACAGCGTACGCGGAGAAGCGATGATCACGCGGACAGGCATCGAGGGCGGCGCGATCTACGCGCTCTCCGCCGACTTGCGCGAGGCCGTCCTCAGTTCAGGTCAGGCGACGCTGCACGTCGCCTTGCGGCCCGATCTCAAGACCAGCGATCTGGTCGCGCGGCTGTCGGCGCCGCGCGGCAAGCAGACATTTTCGAACTGGCTGCGCAAGGCGGCGCAGCTGTCGCCGGTCGCAATCGGCCTGCTGCAGGAGGCTGCGGTGCTAGCAGGCGTGCCGCTGTCGGCGTTGTCGCCGGAAAACCTTGCCGAACGGATCAATGCCGTGCCCATAAAACTCAGCGGTGTCGCCTCGATCGCGCGGGCGATTTCGACTGCGGGCGGAATTGTGTTTAACGAACTCGACGCCGACTTCATGATCCGCCGACTGCCCGGCGTATTCGCCGCAGGCGAGATGCTCGACTGGGAAGCGCCGACCGGCGGCTATCTGCTGCAGGCCTGCTTTGCCACCGGAGCGGCGGCGGGGAGGGGAGTACTGAAGTGGCTGGATAGGACGGGGTCGACATAGTAGGCCGTCATTGCGAGCGAAGCGAAGCAATCCATGAAGGCCACGACGCAAGAATGGATTGCTTCGTCGCTATCGCTCCTCGCAATGACAGAAAAAAGGGGCTATCTCAGCTTCCCCCTTGCCGCCACCGGTAGCACGCCGATGATCTCCTCGCCGCGCACCATCACCACCTCGTCCATCATGTTGACGACGACGCAGACATGATTGGGCACGATGCGCACGACGTCGCCGACGTTGGGCCGCGTGTTGCTGCGGGTGAGGTCGAGGAAGCCGTGTTCCTCGGCAAAGCGCGCGATTTTCGCCTCGGGATGTTCGAGGATCAGGCCGTGGCCGTCGAGCCCGCCGCCGGTGTCGGACGTCAGCGTTTTCGAGCCGGCATCGAGGATACCGCGATCGGGGCCGGCGCGGCTGACCACGGTCGAATAGATGTTCAGCGCGCAATCGTCCCAGCTCGCGACGCCGGCTCCGACCTGCATCCGGTCGTTGTAGATATAGGTGCCGGGCCGGTGCTCGGTGGCGCCATTGAGATTGCCGAGATTCTTCAGGTTCGGCGAGCCGCCGGTCGAGACCATCGCCGCATCGAGCCCGTGCGCGCGGACACCGGCCAGCGCCTCGTCGTAGAATTTTTGCGCCTCGGCCCAGCCGGTCTCGGTCGGGTACAGCATGAAGCCGGCGAACACCAAACCCTTGGAGGCCGCGATCTCGCGCGCGAGCGCGATGGCTTCGGCCGGCGTCTCGACGCCGGCCCGCTTCCGACCGGTGTCGCATTCGACCACCACCGAAAGCGGCCGGCCGGAGCGAGCGGCCGCCTGCGGCAGGCCCGCGATCACTACCGGATTGTCGGCAGCGACCGTCATGCCCGCCCTGGCCTGCAGCGCGCCGAGGCGGGCCATCTTTTCCTCGCCGATGAGGTTGTAACTGATCAGGATGTCGTCGATCCCTGCGTCCGCCATCACTTCGGCTTCGCCCAGCTTCTGGCAGGTGATGCCCCTGGCGCCGGCCTCGATCTGAAGCCTTGCCAGCATCGGGCTCTTGTGGGTCTTGATGTGCGGTCGGTTGGCGACGCCTGCTGCATCGCAGGCCGCCTGGATCCGCGCGATGTTGCGTTCGACGCGATCCATGTCGACGACGGCACAGGGCGTGCCGTATTCGCGGGCGATTTTGGCGGCGAGGGGGGTGGTCATCGGGTTAGCTCCGGTTTAAATAACCTCGTGATTGCGAGCGAAGCGAAGCAATCCTCCTATCCGAGGCGAGCAATGGATTGCTTCGTCGCGGAGCCTGTCATCGGGCGCGCATTCGCGCGACCCGTTGGCTCCTCGCAATGACGGCAGAACGCGCGTAGCGCTCAGGCCTGTTCGATCTCCTCACGCAACACTTCCAGTTCCAGCCATTTGTCTTCGGCCTCCTGCAGTTCCTTTTGCGCTTTTGTAAGGGCG
>JBAVEE010000394.1:0-3710 GCA_049587575.1 Bradyrhizobium sp. | reverse complement strand
CCCAATACCAAATACAAGGTGTTCTGGACGCTCATTCTCGCATCGACCGAACCGCGCGATCAACTAGGCGTGAGAATCCCTTCGGCGGCCCTCGCTGATTGACGCCATCGCCAACTGACGCCACGGTAAGCCCCTAACTTTCTGGTCGACCTGAGGGCGATGATGATCTCTGAAAACCCGGCGTCGGCCAGGACGCCCGCGACGGCACAGCGGGTGCTCGTCCTGCAAGGCGGCGGGGCGCTCGGTTCCTATCAGGCCGGCGCCTATCAGGCGCTGTGTCACCATGATTTCGAACCCGACTGGATTGCCGGCATCTCGATCGGCGCCATCAATGCCGCGATCATCGCCGGTAACGCGCCCGACAAGCGGTCGGAGCGGCTCAAGGAGTTCTGGGAACTGGTTTCCGCCCCGGTGCCCTGGAATCCCGTCACTTCCGACAACCGCGGACGATCCCTGTTCAATGAAACCAGCGCCGCCCTGATCGCGACGTTCGGCGTGCCCGGCTTTTTCAAGCCACGGTTTCCGCCGGCGCCGCTTTGGCCGCAGGGCACCCCGCAGTCGCAGAGCTATTACGACACCGCGCCGCTTCGCGCGACGCTGGAGCGTCTGGTCGATTTCGACCGGATCAACGATCTGGAGACCCGGCTCAGCGTCGGTGCGGTGAGCGTCACGACCGGCAATTTCAAATATTTCGACAATTTCGAGCTCAGAAAGCTCGGCAAGAAGATCGGTCCGGAACATATCATGGCATCCGGCGCGCTGCCGCCGGGCTTTCCGTCGATCGTGATTGATGGCGAGCATTACTGGGACGGCGGCATCGCCACCAACACACCGCTCGACTATGTACTGGACGCGGAAATCGACAACGACCTCATGATTTTCCAGGTCGACCTGTTCAGCGCCCGCGGACCTCTGCCGGTTTCGCTGATCGAGGCCGCCGAGCGCGAGAAAGACATCCGCTTTTCCAGCCGCACCCGCATGAATACCGACAAGAACCAGCAAATTCACAACACCCGCAGGGCGCTGCGCGAGTTGATCGGAAAATTGCCCGACTATCTCAGAAACGATCCGTCGGTTGAGATTCTCTGCCAGGCGGCCAAGGAAAGCACCGTCACGGTGATGCACCTGATCTATCGCAGCAAGAATTACGAATCGTCTTCCAAGGACTACGATTTTTCCCACGTCGGCATGGTCGAGCACTGGAGCGCCGGCGTGCGCGACGTCCATCTGTCGATGCGCCACAAGGACTGGCTCGAGCGGCCGCAGTCCGGTGAAACGATGATGACTTACGATTTCATCGGGGACGGTACCGAAACCCTCGCCGGCAAACAGGAGCGAAAATAATGGGTACGTTGACAGGCAAGACCGCGGTGGTGACCGGTTCGACAAGCGGCATCGGGCTGGCATATGCGCGCGCCTTCGCGGGCGCCGGCGCCAACATCGTCATCAATGGCATGGGCGCGCCAGCCGACATCGAACGGGAGCGTGCGGCGATCGAGAGCGACTTCAAGGTCAAGGCCATTCACTCGCCCGCCGACATGACCAGGCCCGCCGAGATCGCCGGCATGATCGCGCTGGGAGAAAAGACGTTCGGCGCGGTCGATGTCCTCGTCAACAATGCCGGCATCCAGTTCGTCTCGCCGATCGAGGAATTCCCGATCGACAAATGGAATGCCATCATTGCGATCAACCTGTCGGCGGCGTTTCACGGCATCCGCGCCGTGGTGCCCGGCATGAAGAAGCGCGGCTGGGGCCGCATCATCAATACCGCCTCGGCGCACTCGCTGGTGGCCTCGCCGTTCAAGTCGGCCTATGTCTCGGCGAAGCACGGCATCGCCGGCCTCACCAAGACCGTGGCGCTGGAGCTTGCCACCTTCAAGATCACCTGCAACTGCATCAGCCCCGGCTATGTCTGGACGCCGCTGGTCGAGCATCAGATTCCCGACACCATGAAAGCGCGCAACATGACCAAGGAGCAGGTCATCCATGACGTGCTGCTGGAAGCGCAACCGACCAAGGAGTTCGTCACCTCCGAGCAGGTCGCGGCGCTGGCGCTGTTCCTGTGCGGCGACGACGCGGCGCAGATCACCGGCGCCAATCTGTCGATCGACGGCGGCTGGACCGCGGAATAGGCCGGAGCTTCGCAACTTCACTATTGGAATTCGTCATGGCCGGGCTTGTCCCGGCCATTCGCGTCCTGCTTGCGTCAAAGCAAGGAATACGTGGATGCCCGGCACCAGGGCGGGCATGGCGCCGAGATGTCTACCCGTTCTTGCCGAACGCCAGCACGTGAAGTCCAAGCCGTTGGCGCACGATCCAGAACAACAGCACGGTCTCGAACACCAGCGAGATCGAGGTCGCCGCCGCCGCGCCGTGGCCGCCGAACCGCGGCACCAGTGCGACGCAGAGCATCACGTTCATGACGAAGGCCAGCGCATAGGCCAGCGCGCAGATATACTGATGGCCGAGCATGTTGAGCAGCCGCTCGACCGGGCCGATCGCGGAGCGGACGACGAGGCCGATGGCGGCAACGAACATGATGTCATAGCCGATCACGAATTGCGGCCCGAACAGCCACAACAGCGGCTTGCCGAACGCCAGCAGCAGCACGGTGGCGGCAAGCGAGGGCCAGAACGTCCACTTGATCGCATGCGCGACATAGGCCGACAGCCGCGCCTTGTCGCCGAGGGCGTGATACTCGGCAAACCGATGCGCCGTGGTCGCCGACATCGCGTAGTGGATAAAGGACACCAGCGCCAGCGTCTTCACCACGGCGAAGTAAACGCCGACCTCCTGCGACGAGCGGTACTGCTGCAGCACCAGCACGTCGGTGTAGGACAGCAGCAAATAGAAGCCCTCGACCATCAGGATCGGCAGCGAGACCGCGAGCCAACCGCGGAAATCGTAGGCCTTCGGGCCGGGCTCGATGTGGCCGTCGAGGCGGCGGTTCAGCACCGCCATCTGGCCGAGCATGGCGATCCAGACCGCGGCGGCGCTCGCGAGCATCGCGGTGACCGCGCCGAGATTGAAGCCCAGCACAAAGGCGCCGGCGGTGATGCCGATGATCAACGTCTGGCGGACGACGAATTGCGGCATCAGTCCCAACCGCATCCAGTCGTGCGAGCGCGCGATGCCGTCCTGGGTGTTGGCGACGACGAAGGCCGGCAGCGTGACGCAGCCGATATAGAGCGGAATGACCGCATTGGCGTCGATCCACGGCGACAGCAGTTTCACGACGCCCGCCAGCAGTCCTGAAACAATCGATGAGACGACAAAGGTCATCCAGCGGCTGCCGGAGAGAAAGCCGCGCAGCAGCGCGTGCTGGCCGCGGGTGCGGTATTCCGGGATGATTTTCTGCGCCGACGCCGAGATGCCGAAATCCATCATGCTGCCGAGCAGCAGCACCCAGGTCCAGACATAGACATAGATGCCGTAGTCGGAGCCGCCCATCCAGCGCGCCAGCAGGATCTGCGACAGATAGGCCAGCGCGGCGCTGACGACGCGGATGATGAAAATCGTGCCGGCCAGCCGCCGGGTCACCGAGGCTTCGCTGGCGCCGTCGCGCGTGCCGCCGGAAAGGCTTGCGAGCATCGACCGCAGCCGCGCCATCGCGCCGGTGGGCCGGGTTGTTGCGGATTGAGCGTCCATCACGGCCACAGCGTGAAATCCTTGCGCCGCGGGCGATGCAGCGATGGTTTCGGCCTATCAAC
>JBAVEE010000393.1:0-5220 GCA_049587575.1 Bradyrhizobium sp. | reverse complement strand
GCCATCCACCGGCTTGCTGGAGCGCCTCGACTCCATTCACCCACCTCATCCGCGGCACTCAAATCCCCATAGCCCAAGCCGCGCCACCCACGTCCCCCTCCCGCGGTTTCCTCCCTTGGAGGGTTTGCGTACGCCGGCCCCCGGTGCACGCCGCGCCACCATCATCGGGCCGGCATCCGCAAACCTTCACAAACTCGGAAGTCGGCGCTCGTAATCGCCATGTCCCCTTTTCTCCCGATAGCGACCAAACTGCGGACATCGCGGGAGGTCCGGTTCGTGCCAGAAGCTGTCTTCAGCTGCTGCAGCCATCGGGTGATTACTTGTCAAGCATGCCGTCGCATCGCAAACTCTGCAACTCTCTCCGAGAGTTCGTTCGACGCTTGCCCCATAAAAACCTCGTAGAGTTACCAGCTCGCAATCTACCGAGTGGTATCAACCCATTCTCCCGTTTAGGGTTTGTGCATACTTAAAGTAATTCTGATGTGACGTTTGTTCGCCGTCGCCGTCACATCGAAAGAAAACGGCCGTCGAATGTCAGCATTCGGCGGCCTGATTTGATTGATGCGTCAATCTCATCGCCTCTTGGCAATATCGAGCTGGGTTGATGACGACATCAACGAGCGATCCCATCGAACAGGCGAAATCTCGAAACGCGGCTCCTTCCTTCGATCCACGGCAGATGGATGCTTCCGATGTCATCTTCCAAAACCGACAAGATCGCGCTGTTCATTGACAGTCCCAATCTCCACGCAACGGCGAAAACCTTGGGTTTCAACATCGACTACAAGCGCCTGCTGACTGAATTTCAGAACTACGGGACGCTTCTACGGGCATCGTATTACGCCACGACCATCGAGGACCAGGAGTTCTCCTCGGTTCGCCCCGTGCTCGATTGGCTGGACTACAACGGGTATACCGTTGTTACTAAGGCAACCAGGGAGCTCATCGACGCCAGCGGACGCCGCAAGCCTAAGGGTAACATGAACATCGAGCTTGCTGTCGATGCCATGCAATTGGCCGAACGTGTCGATCGGATAGTGCTCTTCTCGGGCGATGGCAATTTCCGTTCGCTGGTCGAGGCGATGCAGCGGCGCGGCGTTCACGTTACCGTAGTTTCCACTGTCGCCAGCAATCCCCCGATGATCGCCGACGAATTGCTTCGTCAAGCCGATGTCTTCATCGATTTGATCGAATTGCAGTCCGGAATTGGCCGCGCTCCATCTGAACGCCACGCCCAGTGAGAGATGCGCACGCAGGGCCAACCTCGTGGAAAATTCCTCGGGGATGCGTGGGGTCATGCTGTTGCTCCTCCAAGGTACGGCATCATCGATGCAGTCGCGCCGTATTAGCGGCGGCCTCAGCCAGCATTGCATTCAACTGTGACCTGGTGAGTTCCTTAGGCTGCCTCACTACTGGCTTGCGCGTAGACACAACCTTATGAACCGGGCGAGCACAGGCCGCCAACAGCGCTGGCTTTCGCTTCGGCACCGACACGATCTTGGGTTTGGCGGTGGGCGGCTTGTGGACGCGCTTCAATCCCAACCGCAGCAACTTGGCGCACACCGCGTTGCGGCTGTGCCCTAGTCGAGTGGCGATCTGCGCGGCGCTGTGGCCGCTGGCCCAGAGTTTTTTGAGAAGTGCAACGCTCGCGGCATCCCACATGCATATTGCAATACACCCAAAGGTCGGATCACTGCAATCAGCTCCGCTGTCCCGTTGCTTCGCCGCGTAGGCAAATCCACATCCGTAGATGCTTCAATGCCGTGCTTCGCCAATCCCGCCTTTGCACGGCTGCCGAGAGCTGTGTTGCTGCAGTTCGCTTTTCAGCTTCGTTGTTTCGTCAGCGAGCTGCCTGAGGATCATTCTTCGCTGGGCAACATCCGTTGAGGAAGCAAGGAGCCTGTACAGCGCTACGTTCTCGTCGCTAAAAAACCTGTCGAAGTCCATTGATCGTCTCCCTCATGTACAATCCCCGATCGACGACCAAGACTTCACCGCAAGCCTCGCATTCCAAGCACTGGACTTCCGGAAATCCGCCCGCTTCCCGAAGCCTCTCGCGCAGCCGGAGGCTGGCTAGACGTCGACACTTAGGACAGATCGGACTCTGACTCAGTCGCAAGCGGAGCTCCTATCATTCATGACGTCAGCCAGGGTAAATGCCCCCGGTAAAGGTCATCACAAATAAAAAGGCCGTGCTAGCGAGTGCGGCAGCAAGCGCTGCAAACACTCCCCAAGGCATCACTTCCTCAATCCCGGGCACTGGCTTCATCTCCGATAGGCTCCTTTGATGCCGGATCAATGAGGCAGTCGAGGCATTTGGGAATCGTGGGTACAGCGGGGTGGGGTGAACCGCCGGAGAAGCCGTCTCTCCCTTCTGGTGATAAAGTGAGCGCCATTCGGCAGAACGCATCGAAGGCGCCAATTGATCTTCAGTGCGCGACGATCTGTTCTTGCAGAAGATGTTTGGTTTCACGGCCGCCTCCAATCTTCTTCCTTATTTCGTGCCGCTTTGATGTACGTCGCCTAATTGGCCGATAACAGTTAGCGCAACAGGCAGCTCTGGATAACTCGGCGGATTGCGAGCTAGTAGATTTGCGAGGTTAGAGCGGCCCAACCGTCAAGCCCGGAAGGCGATCTTGCGCAGTGCCGTATCGCGGGTTGGGCAACGGGCTGATTGATCAAAATCAAACTTGCCATAAAGCCGGGCTGCTATTGAAAAAGCCGCGGAAGAGGCCGTTGTTGGAGCCAAAGCGGTAACAAAGTACGCTAGCCTGCGGCGCTCCGACCCGTGCGCGACCATGGAGGCATCGGTTCTTGGCCAGCAAAAGCGTCATCCATGTCGTGGAAGACGACCAGGCTATGCGGGACTCTCTCGTGGAGCTCCTCGAAGAGGCAGGCCACACAGCCCGCTCCTATACCAGGGCCGAGGAGTTGCTGGCACGAGGCGCTGCCATAGAGTCGGGTTGTATAGTCAGCGACGTGCGCATGCCGGGCATCGACGGTCTCACTTTGCTGCGGCGGCTTCGAGCTAGCGGCTCGACAGTGCCGCTGATGTTGATCACTGGTCACGGCGACGTATCGATGGCGGTTGCCGCGATGAAGGCTGGCGCCGTGGATTTTCTGGAAAAACCGTTTGAAGCAGACATTTTCCTAACTGCTGTCGAGGCGGCTTTGAGCCATCCCATGAGCGATATCAAAGCGGAGGATACCGAAGCGTCCCGTCAACGTTTGCGGAAACTGACTTCGCGTGAGTACGAAGTGTTTGAGCATCTGGTCGCGGGCAAGTCGAACAAGGAGATCGCGGCGCAGCTCGGCATCAGTCCGCGCACCGTGGAATTTCACCGCTCGCATATCATGGAGAAGATGGCCGCCAAGGGATTGCCCGAACTCGTCCGCGTTTGGCTCTCAGCCAACTTATCACTATCCACGAAATGATCGAACGGGAAAACCTGAACCAGTCGGCGACCGTGGTGGCATCGAGCGCAGCGGCTGCTCTGGCATGGGCGGACCAATTCGACGGCGCAAGTGTAGGGCTAACAAACCTTCCGCCCACGCCCAAGCAGAAGCTATCGGCGTTCGCGGCAGTTGCAGTTCTACTCGTCGCAGTTACTAGCGTGGCTCCATATGCATCCAAAGCGCTACCACGTTTCGCGGCCTTCATTCCGTTCTTGAATGCCACAATATTGGTCACTGACCTGATTACTGCCATTCTCTTGTATGCTCTTTATTCGATTTCTCGATCTCGGGCACTCCTGGTACTTGCCGCGGGCTATCTTTTTACTGCGCTGATTGTAATTCCGCATGCGCTCACCTTTCCGGGCGCATTTTCACCGAAAGGCCTTCTCGGAGCCGGACCTCAGACTACCGCCTGGCTTTACATCTTCTGGCATCTTGGCTTCCCCACGAGTCTCTTGCTGTATGTCTGGCTGAAGGACGAAGAATACACCGTCCAAGGTTCGCTTCGATCTGCGATTGGCTGGTGTACCGCGATCTCAATCGGTCTGGTACTAGGAATCGTCTGGATAACCACCGCGGGCGACCCGTTCCTGCCTCGACTTTTCCTGAATGTATCGGATCTTACTCCGCTGGGATTGTACGTTACCTACTTCGACTTGTTGATGTGTGTCATTGCGCTTGCATTTCTGTGGGCACGCAGACGTTCCATTCTCGATCTGTGGCTCATGGTCGTCGCCTGCGCGTTAATCGGCGAGCTATCTCTTGCGAGCGTCCGTTTCAGTCTTGGCTTTTATTTCAGCCGTTTATTCTCGTTCGCCACCTCGACGATCGTATTAATCGTATTGCTCGCGGAGACGGCGGGATTGTACACGCGCCTAGCCCTCGCAAACACATTGCTGCGGCGTGAACGAGATAACAAGTTGATGAACCTGGCGGCGGTGGTAGCGTCGGTTTCACATGAAGTGAAGCAGCCGCTGGGGGCAATAGTCATGAGAGCCAGTACGGCGCTGCGATTTCTGGGGCATACGGCCCCCGATGTTGAAAAGGCGCGATCGGCTCTGATTAAGATCGTCAACGATGGTCATCGCGCGAGCGAAATATTTGACAATATTCGTGACCTGTTTCGGGCTTCCGATGAGGGACGAGTGCAGATTGATGTAAACGAGATAGTCTTGAGCATATTGGACCTCATGCAGAGGGAGCTGACAGAACATCAAATTACGATACGCACCGAGTTCATACCTGAACCGCCATGCGTCATGGGCCACAGGGGTCAGCTGCAGGAGGTCCTTCTCAACTTGATCTTTAATGCGATTGAGGCGATGGACGGCAAATCCGGGGACCGCGTTCTGGGCCTGAAGACCGAACATCGCGAGGGCGATGAAATTGTCATCAAGGTGATGGATACAGGACCCGGAATCGATCCGAAAAAGTTAGACAACATATTTGATGCGTTCGTGACGACCAAACCCCGGGGGATAGGATTGGGTCTGGCCATCTGCCGGATGATTGTCGAGCGCCACGGAGGGCAACTGCTGGCAGCGTCCGGCCGAGAAGGCGGCGCGGAATTTGACATCATTTTACCCGTCAACAGACCGGCCGACTCTGCTGCGTAATAACGAGCACCCGCTCAGTGACGCAACAAACGCGCCCTCGGTGCCATCCAATGGGTCGCTTTAACCTCGTAAATCTACTAGCTCGCAATGCCCCGAGTTACTGACCTATCGTAGTCCTGCTAAATAAACTCATATGGGCCACGTCGCA
>JBAVEE010000392.1:0-1825 GCA_049587575.1 Bradyrhizobium sp. | reverse complement strand
GGGACCCCTCCCCGCCACGCGCGATGCGCGTGGAGGGAGGGGAGTACATTGCCTCATCCTGGGAGTCTGTCATTTCCGTCATTGCGAGGAGCGTAAGCGACGAAGCAATCCATTCTTTCTTTACTTGGCGGCATGGATTGCTTCGCTGCGCTCGCAATGACGGAACGTGCTACGCCGCGAACACTCCCAGGCTCTTCGCCGCCTTCCAGTTGCGCCAATAGTCGTGCGGCATCTGGATGTGGGTGCTCCCCAGGAACGAGAAGGCGTCGTTGACGGCGTTGGAGAACGCCGGCACGCCGCCGACATTCGGGCTCTCGCCGACGCCCTTGGCGCCGATCGGGTGATGCGGCGACGGCGTCACGGTGAAGTCGGTCTCCCAATGCGGCGTCTCGACGGCCGTCGGCATGAAGAAATCCATGAACGAGCCGGTGACGACGTTACCCTCGGGATCGTAACGGATTTCCTGACCCATCGCGATCGCAAACGCCTCGGTCAATCCGCCGTGCACCTGGCCCTCGATGATCATCGGGTTGATGCGGGTGCCGCAATCATCCAGCGCGTAGAAACGCCTGATCTTGTAAACCCCGGTATCGACGTCGATATTCATCACGCAGAAATAGGCGCCGAAAGGATAGGTCATGTTGGGCGGATCGTAATAGCTCACCGCCTCCAGGCCCGGCTCCATGCCCGGCGGCACCGAATTATAGGCCGCCCAGCAGATGTCCTTCATCGACATGGCTTTCTCCGGCAAGCCCTTGACCCGGAAACCGTCGATGTCCCATTCGAGGTCGTCCTCGTGCACCTCGAGCTTGTAGGCGGCGATCATCTGCGCCTTGGCCTTGATCTTGCGCGAGGCCATCGCGATCGCGGCCCCCGCCACCGGCGTCGAGCGCGAGCCATAGGTGCCGAGCCCGTAGGGCGCGGTGTCGGTATTGCCCTCCTCGACCATGATATTGTCGGCCGGGATTCCGATCTCGGTGGCGATGATCTGCGCCCAGGTGGTCTCGTGGCCCTGGCCGGTGCTTTTGGTTCCGACCCGGGCAATGCCGGCGCCGGTCGGATGCAGGCGGATCTCGCAGGAATCGAACATCGCGATCCCCAGGATGTCGCAATTCTTCGACGGCCCGGCGCCGACGATTTCGGTGAAGAACGACACCCCGAGGCCCATGATCTCGCGGGTCTCGCCGCGTTTGAACGCCGCGCGCAGCGCCGCCTGCTCCTTGCGCAGGCCGGCATAGTCGACCGTCTCCATCATCTTGCGCATGGCTGTATGGTAGTCGCCGGAATCGTATTCCCATCCCAGCGCCGAGTGATATGGAAACTGCTCCTTCCGGATGAAGTTCTTCAGCCGCAGCTCGGCCGGATCCATACCCAGTTTCTGGGCCAGGATATCCATCCCGCGCTCGATGCAGTAGGCGGCTTCGGTGACGCGGAACGAACAGCGATAGGCGACGCCGCCCGGCGCCTTGTTGGTGTAGATGCCGTCGACCGACAGATGCGCGGTCGGGAAGTCGTAGGAGCCGGTGACGATGTTGAAAAAGCCGGCCGGCCATTTCGACGGATCGGCGCAGGCGTCGAACGCGCCGTGGTCGGCGAGCACGTGGACGCGCAAACCGGTGACCTTGCCTTCCCTGGTCGCCGCGATTTCCGTGGTCATGTGGTAGTCGCGCGCGAACGAAGTCGCGGTCAGGTTCTCGATGCGGTCCTCGACCCATTTGACCGGCTTGCCGGTGACGATCGAGGCGACGGCGGCACAGATGTAGCCGGGATAGGCGCCGACCTTGTTGCCAAAGCCGCCGCCGACGTCGGGCGAGATGACGTGGAT